>DAHWQF010000196.1 GCA_027334785.1 Acidimicrobiaceae bacterium | reverse complement strand
AGGGTCTCGTTGACGAACACCTTCCACTCAGGGCCGGCCTGCTTTATGAACACCTTGGCAACGCTCGGCTTCGGAGGCATGTACCCGAACACCTTCGCCATGTACAGCTCCTCCGATGGCTTCTGCAGGCCTTGTATGAACTTGAAAGACATCTCCTGCTCAGCCTTGGTACCGCTATTGCTCACCATGTAGTCCTCGCCGCCCAGCGGCGCGACGACCTTCTGGCCAGGCACACGTACCGGTACGGGGACGAGCCCGAACTGCTTGCCGTAATACCACCCCGCAGCGTTGAGGTTGGAGAAGTTCCATGGCCCGTTGACCTCCATGGCGGCTTTGCCGTGGATGAACTGGTCAATGGCATCGGGGCTCTGGCTCCAGTTGAGACAAGCCTTTGAGGCGGAACCGTCCTTTATGAAGTTCACCCAGAGGTCAAGTGCCTGCTGGGCCGGCTTGCCCGACAAGTTGGCCAAAGAGCCCCCGTTGCTCCAAAGGAAAGGCTCCCACTGCCAGGTGGTGTCCTCAGCCGGTTCAGCCGTCAACGCGATCCCGTAATGGCTCTTGGTCGTGAGCTTCTTCGCGTCAGCCCTCATCTGCGCCCATGTCGTCGGGGGGCTTAGGTGCGCAGCTTTAAACATAGCGATGTTGTAGAACAAAGCGATCGAGTTGGACCCTGCCACGGGCAAGGCATAGTACTTACCGTTGAACAGGCCCTCGTCTATTATACCCTTGAAGTACCCCTTGGCGCTGAAGCCCTTGAAACTGCTGAGGGGCAGCATTTCGCCCGTCGCGATCATGTCCGGCACAAATGGGTTGTCGACCATCACTATATTGGGCAAATCGCGGGCGGAGGCGTCGGTAAGAAGTTTCGTATCGTAGGTCCCAAATGGCGAGTGCGAAAGAACTACCTTAACTCCTGGGTTGGCAGCCTCAAACTGCTTGACGTAGGCGCTTAGCGCCTTGAGCTGGCCAACCGTGGAAAAGTAGTCTATTTCGGTGAGGGTCATCGAAGTCGAAGCAGACGCGGTCACCTGCGACAACCCCACAACGGCCACTGTGGCGGCCGCGAAGGCTGCGAGCCCGCGGTGCCTTTTCTCGAGTGGGTTCATTGATGGTTCTCCTTTTCTTTACGCTAGCGGCAGAACTTAATGTAACCGATGAAACTGTCAGTCTACCCCAAACACTGCTTACATGAAACACACCGTTATGCTGCGGTGCCTACCACCCCTTTCATTACCATGCCCCCCTAAACGACGTCTCGTGTGCTCGGCGGCCCGTCCCAACAGCGCCGTAGCCTGTTCCACCGTCACCCCACTACCGAACCAGCCGTGAGGCCACTCGCAATGTAGCGCTGCGCCACCACCAGCATCACCGCAGCCGGCACTATCGCGAACACCACTGACGCCATCACCGCACCCCAGTCCTGCGTGAAGTTGCCCAGATAGGTATAGATCGCCAAAGTGATCGGTTCGACTGTCGTCCCGTTTAAGACGGTCAAGGCAAAAATAAAGTCCCCCCAACCGTTCAAGAACGCGAACACCATAACAGTTATCACGGCAGAGCGCCCAAGTGGTACCACGATACGAAGGAAGGTCTGCCACTCGGTAGCACCATCGACCCTCGCTGCCTGCATTACCTCGTTAGGCAGGCTGAAGAAAAACGCACGTAACACCAAGATGGCGAAAGGTATGGCGTAGGTGCCGTCGGCGAGGATCAGGCCGGGGTACGAGTTGAGCAGGTGGATCCAGTGAAAGACCTTGAACAACGATGTGGCGATGACGATCGACGGGACTATCTGAGCCACGAGCAGCGCACTGACCAGTACAACCGTCACCCGCAAGGGGTACTTCGCCAGTGCATAGGCAGCTGGTACCGCCACAACCAAGGCCAACACGGCTGTCCCCACGCCAACGATGAGGCTGGTGAGCAGGTGGCCGGCCTGGGCCTGCAGCACCACCTGATAGTTCTGGAGGGTCGCGGCGTGCGGCAGGAAATAGTAGGTGTTCCCGAGCAAGGTCAGAGTTGTCTCAAACGAGGCGACGACCACGGCGTAGACGGGGAACAGCACCACTACCAGGGAAGCCATAGCCCCGACGGTGCACAGCAGCCGTAGGGTTCGCGACCTCTCCAGACGGGTCATCTTGCCGCTCCGGTGCTGCGCCTCAAGGAATCCCGGCTGAGCCAAAGGTAGACGGGGGCACAAATTAACGCCAGCACCAGCAGCACGTTGTTGAGCGCTGCGCCTTCGCCGAAGATGAACTGCTGGAACGACAGGTTATAGGACCATGTCGTAATGAGTTGCGTCGCATTGGCAGGGCCCCCGCCAGTGAGCGCGACAACGAGGTCGAACACTTTTACGGTGAACACGAACCCCAAAAGCACGGTCACCTCGATAACGGGGAGGATGATAGGCACTATGACCAGGCGGAGCCTCTGCCAGGGACCGGCACCGTCCATGACGGCCGCCTCCTTCACCTCGATGGGGATATCTTGAAGGCCGCTGTAGAGGAGCAGGAAAAAAAAGGGCACCCCGAGCCAGATGTTCGCGATGAGGATGGTGAGCAGCCCCAACTGGGGCGTCTCCAGCCAGTCAATTGGGTGGTGCGCCAAGCCGATGTCGAGGAGGATTTGGTTGACCGCCCCTCCTTCGAGCTGGAACAGGAACTTAAAGATCACGCCGGTCACGAGGAGCGGGACAAGCCAAGGGACAATGATGAGGGAGCGCCCAATTGTCCGCCCGGGGAAGCGTAGGCTAAAAAGAAGTGCGAGTGTGAACCCAATTATGAACTGGCCAATAAGAGACCCCGCCGTGAACTCGAAAGTGTGGATGATGGCGCTTTGGGTGGTCGGGTCGCTAAGAATGAAGCGATAGTTGGCAAGGCCAGCAAATGGGGCCGTGAAACTGGCTATGGTCTCGGGAGAGCTTTCCTCGAAGCTCAACATGACGTTGTAAGCTATAGGCAAGGCGAACGCGAAGAGCAGGTACAATATAGCGGGCGCCAGGAACAGCCAGCCCGCGAGCTGCCGACGCCGCCCAGCCGTGAGCTGCCCCCTCCCAGAACGTGCGCTTGGCCCTAGCTTGTCGTTTTGGCGCGCAATGTCTGCGTCCGCGCCAACGCCAGTTGCTGCTCTCACACCGGCCATGTCATCGGGCCCTTCCCATGCCGGGAGCCGAAATGTCGACCACTTTGTCTCCAGGCTATTTCCGGTCAGCCAGGGTCTGCAAGGCACCCCCCCGTCGCAGGTAGACTGGTACGCGCTCGAAGGGTGCCGCGGCCGTAAACCAGCCAGTGTCATTCACTGGTTCCCCGGTCCAGGCGTCGAGCCAGTCCGCCCCCTCCGGCAGGTAGACCTCACGGCTGAGAGCGCCTGGCCGGGTGACGGGGGCAACAAGCACGTCCGGGCCGAACATGTACTCGTCGCGTACCTCCCAGGCCTCTGGCTCGTCTGGGAACTCCAAAAACAGAGCGCGCATAGGCGGGAGGCCGGTAGCACTGGCTGTCGCCATCTGGGCCATCACGTACGGGCGTAACCGTTCACGCAGGGCGAGCTGTTCACGGATTATCCCGTACGCCTCGTCGCCGAAGGACCACACCTCATTTGGGCCTCCCGTCTGGCCCGAGCCGACGAGGGGGCCAGGCTCGCGCACACCGTGCAGCCTGAACAGGGGACAAAATACACCGAACTGGAACCAGCGTACGATGAGCTCCCTGAAGTAGGCCGAGCCCGGGTCACCTCCCCTAAACCCGCCGATGTCGGTGGTCCACCAGGGAATGCCGGAGATGCCCATGTTCAGTCCGGCGGGTACCTGGGCCGCAAGTGCTTCAAAGGTCGAATCGATGTCGCCTGACCATACGGCCGCCCCATAGCGCTGGCTACCCGCCCAGGCCGACCGGCACAGCAGCAGGGGGTCCTTTTCCTCTTCGGCCACCAAGCTCTCGTAAAACCCGCGGGCGTGCTCTCTCGGGTAAACGTTTTGTACTTCGGTACCGGGGCCCAAATAGTACAGTGCGCTTTCGGGGTCCTCAGGGCGCGTTTCCGGTTCGCACGCGTCCAGCCAAAATGCCCGGATACCGTAACGGCGGTAACCCTCGGTCACCTTATGCCAGACGTACCGGCGCGCCTCAGGGTTAGTCGCGTCATAGTAACGCACAAATGCCCGGCCGCTAAATCCCTTGTCCCAGAACGGTAGGTGCAAAGGCAAGCCCCGCACATTGCCCACCAGGAAGCCTCGCTTGTCCATTTCGGCATAGTTCTCACTGGCAGGGTTCACGGTTGGCCAGATCGACACCATCACCTCGATGCCCAAAGCCCTCAGCTCATCGACCATGGCTTGAGGGTCCGGCCACTCAGCCGGGTCGAATTTCCATTCACCTTGGCGAGTCCAATGAAAGTAGTCGATCACGATGACCGAGAGCGGGAGGCCCCGGCGCTTGTGCTCACGGGCCACCTCGAGGAGCTCCTGCTGCGTCCGGTAACGCAGTTTCGACTGCCAAAAGCCGCTCGCCCAATCAGGCATCATGGGGGCCAACCCGGTCATGGTCGAATAACGGCTGACGATCTCGGCGGGCGTGAGCCCCGTAGTCACCCAATAGTCGATCTGGCGAGCCCCATCTGCCACCCACCTTGTACGGTTGGCAGCGAGTTCGACACGGCCTACACCCGGCATGTTCCACAAGAACCCGTAGCCCCGGCTGGACAGGGCGAAAGGTATACAAACCTCGGTGTTGCGTTGGACCAGGTCGATCACAGTACCCTTTTGGTCCAACAAGCCGTGCTGGTGCTGGCCCAGCCCGTAGATACGCTCGCCCGGGAAGGCGTCGAATGTGACCTCGCAGCGGTAGAGGCTACTGCTACTAATGCCATAGCGGCGGGGTGGGGGCGAGGCGAAATGGGAGGGGCGCTCGCCAAATAGCTCGCTGTCACCACCCCCGCCAAGAAACCGCACCAAGGGCGGGGAGGGGAAATCCCCGCTACTGCGGTCCAGCACCTCGACCACGAGCCTGCCGTTGCGCACGCGTGCTCGGTCACCAGAGATCTCGACCCTCGCTTGGGTAGGCCCGGCCTCGCCCAAGGCGCTCCCGGGTGTCTCAGCCGTGGACGGCCCGAGCGTGGAGCGCACCCGCGCGCTATGGTCTCCCCACGCTTCGACCCGGACCACTTCCTGGCCCTCGTATACCGTGACGCCGGACCTGTCGCCCACAAAGGTTGCCATTTCGTTTTCCTCGCCCTCAGGTGGGCCCTGTCTGTTGCGCTTCGCTCTGACCGGGCTGGACCGGGACCCACACCCGCATCGCGTCCCGGGGACGGTTGCCGCGGGCGAAGTAGGGTACCAAGGTGAGGGCGAGCGGCTCGGCTCTCCACTGGGTTGCGCCGTCCTCGTAGTACAGCGGGCCGACCGAGCCGACGGCAGCCCGGCCCGAAGCGACTATGGCCACCTTAACATAACCCTCGAGGTCAGCCGGTACGACCGTGCTCGGCTCAGGTGTACGGTTCGCGTCCATGGCAACATCCTCCACAGCTACACCTTCGTCCAGGTCACCCGCCTCCACACAGTAGACCAGAGGGCCTCGTTGCACGGCGACGCAGTCTCGGACGGCATCGACCCTCCAGTGCGGCTTCAAATACGCGGACCGGCATGGAGCACGAAACTTGGAGGTGGTCCCCAGCGGCCCAGCGCCTGCCAACCTTGATGTAAGAGCCATCCCAAGACGCCTCAAGGGGGCACCGTTCACCGTCACCCTCGTGACGTCCTTGCGAGCCCACTCAGGGGAGCGGAGCGACAAGTCCCAACGCTCGCTCGAGCTGCGGCCGGTCACCTCTATATCTGTTGTCCCCTCCCACGGGTGACCGGTCCGCACTGCGAGGTGGGCGTCGCCGCCCGGGACTTCGGTAAAGACGGCCCCGCTGAAGGGCATCTGCACCTGCAGCCCCCTGGCGTCCTTGGTCAACAGGTACGCTTGGACGCTTGCCATCAGCCGGGCCAGGTTGGGCGGGCAGCAAGCGCACGGGTACCAGGCCTGGCGATGGCGGGGAGAGTACTCGTCTGCGCCGTCGTCATCGGTCCTCAGGTGGAGCGTGTTAGAGTAGAAAAACTCCGTCCCGTGCCGCGACACCGCACCGGCGACAGTGTTCCAAAACACGCGCTCCATTTCTTTGGCATAGCGCGCCCGGCCGGTGGCGAGCAGGAGGCGCCAGTTCCATTGGAAACTGGCAATGGCCGCGCACGTCTCGGCATAGGCGCGGTCACTCGGCAGCTCGTAGGCGTCCCCGATGGACTCGTCTCGATGGCGAGAACCATGCGCGCCCGTCACATAGGTCTTTGTAGAAAACAGGTCCTCCCAGATGGCCTCCGACGCAGCCAGAAGCTCAGTATCATCAGTCTCCACGGCCACATCAACGACTCCGGCCTGCAAGTAGAGTTCGCGCACGGCGTGGCCGGTTGCGTGGGCCCGCTCCCGTACGGGAAGATGGTGCAAGAAGTACGACAACGGGAAACGTCGGTCCCCGAGCAGGCCGGCACCTGGCAATGC
>DAHWQF010000195.1 GCA_027334785.1 Acidimicrobiaceae bacterium | reverse complement strand
AGACGCCTGGGTGGCCCCTCGCTGTCCACGGTCATGAGCACCCAAGACGGCTGGCCAGCAAAGACAAACGCTTGGCCGAACGCGTGGCCGTCGCGGCTGAGGGTGGTGGCGGACAGTTCTCTACCGCCCATTGCCTGCAGACGAGCGGGGTCTTGCACGTGGAAGCGCGATTGGCCGCTGCCCTGCAAGGAAACCACAAGGAGCGCGGCGGCTGCGGCGCTGGCGATGGCTGACAAGGCTGTGGGGGCCCAGTGCCTCCGGCTGGCTCGGGCGACCGAGTTAGCGCGAGCAATGACGCGAGCCTCAAAGCAAGCAGGGGGCTCGAGTTCGGGGGCCAGGGCAAAGAGCGAGTCGGCTGCCTCAGCCGTGCTTTCGACAACAGCCCGGCAGGACGGGCAGCTCTCCAGGTGGGCGAGGGCGCTCGCCCTTTCGATGCCAGCCAGGACTCCGAGGCCTAGCTCTGGTGCTAGATCGAGGACCTCTGCGCACGAAAGCGCCCTCACGTAATCGTCGTTGGTCATGGCAGGGCCCCTTCTTCGGTTATGGCCGCCCGCAGTTTGGCCATGCCGGCGCGGATCCTGGTTTTTGCGGTACCGAGAGGAATTTGCTCAGACACACTGATCTCTTGGGCGGTCTGGCCGTAGAAGCGTGCCAGCACTAAGCCTGGATCCGCAGCATAGGTAGGCACTGGCGGGGTCGCTGAACTGGGACCATCCGCGAAAAGTGCCTTCCCGTAAGGGAAAATGGTGGTCGTCAAACCAAGACCATCCCCCAACAGGAGGGCACCTTTCAGATGCGTCAATCATCGCGCAACTTGGACGCCTTGGAGGTAGTTTTCGACGACCCCAACGCGGTCGCCAACGGTGGGCTCGTGCTCCCCATGACCCTCGCCGACCGGCTCGGGCTGAAAGAGCTGGTGGAGGGCAACGTGCACCTGGGCGACGCCCCCGGGCACGCCAACGTCGGCCAGAAGGCGATGGCGCTCGTGGCCTCGGCGCTCGTGGGCGGAGACTCGATCGACGACGCCGACGTGCTTCGGACCGGGCGCGCCGACGCCCTGCTCGGGCGCTGGGTGCCTGCCCCGAGCACCCTCGGGACCTTCCTCCGCAGCTTCTCCTGGGCCGACGCACGCAGCTTGGACAGGGTCTCCGCCGAGCTATTGAAGAGGGCCTGGGCGGCAGGGGCGGGGCCGGGGGACCGTCCGCTCACCATCGACGTGGACTCCTCCATCTGCCGGGCCTACGGGCTGAAGAAGGAAGGCGTCACCTTCGGCTACACCAAGGTGAGAGGCCTGCACCCGCTGCTCGCGACGGCTTTGGGCCAGGTGCTCGGCGTGCGCCAGCGAGGGGGCAACGCCCACACGGCCAGGGGGGCGGCCAGCTTCCTGGCCGAGGTCTTCAACCGGGTGAGGGCCGCCGGCGCGACGGGGCCGCTCGGCCTCCGGGGCGACTCGGGCTTCTACAACCGAAAGGTCGTCGGTGCGTGCCAGAAAGCAGATGTCCGCTTTTCGGTCACGGCCAAGATGTCCAAGTCCCTCCGCAAGGCCATCGACAAGATCCCAGCCGAGGCCTGGACGGCTATCCCTTACTGGATGCAAGGCGGTGCCGACGTGGCCGAGGGTAAGTACAAGGCTTTCGGCAAGGAGGAGCTCCGCCTCGTAGTGCGCCGCGTGAAGCCCACCCCAGGCAGCCAGCTGGCCCTGTTCGAGACCTACGAGTACCACGCCTTCGTCACCGACATGGAGGGCAGTGCCGTCGACCTCGACGCCTACCACCGCGCCCACGCCGAGGTCGAGCTCGTGATAAGGGACCTGAAAGAAGGCCCCTGGGCGCACATGCCGTCGGGGCGCTTCGGGGCCAACGCCGCCTGGCTCGCCTTCGGTGCGATCGCTCACAACCTGGCACGGTGGTGCGCGAAGCTCGGCGGGATCGACGGCCATGCCGGGCCCATCGCCCCGGCCACGCTGCGCCGGCGCTACATAGCTGTGCCTGGCCACCTCTCGCGCTCGGGCCGGCACACGAAGCTCCACCTCGTGAAAGGCTGGCCCTGGGAAGCGGCTTTCCTGGCCGCTCTCGGGCGCCTGCGGGCCCTGGTGCCACTGCTCGCCTGAACCACTCCAGCGTCACCAACTGAGCGCAGCGAAGGCGGTAGCGGCTGCCAAAGCGCGCCCCGCTTTGGGCCAGCTTTAGGCCGGCCGTGCCGCCGGGAGCCCGGGAGTGCTCTCGAACGGGGCAAATCGCCGAGAGGTGCCCCGCGTCGCCTCTCAGGGCCGTTCCTCTGGGCGTGTACGTAGAGCCGTCCACCCTCTCATAGGCCCTCACGGGCGATCGGCCGTTCCTGATCGGTGGATTCAGGCTTAGAAGTGCCGGTGCCGGACGTCGCGCTGCCTCACGTCAATGACACGAAGGGCTATGGCTTGAAGATTGTCGACTTGGCTATGGCAGCGCTGCAAGACTGGCGGGGACAGCAGGAGTAGGGGAAGTTGTGAGCACAAACAGCGAAGAGACGCTCTCAGGTGCCGGCTGGGACGCGAGTGACCACTTCACCGCGAGGAGCCTGGCAGAGGAGGCTGGCGAACTGCTGCTCGGGATCCGAAAGGGTGTCGGCACGACGCTGCTCGCTGACCAAGCGCGCCGCGAGGGAGACAGCCGCTCTCATGGGTTCCTGGCTAGCGCTATCGCGCAGCGCTTTCCGGGCGACGGGTTGCTCTCCGAGGAGGGTGCCGACAGTTACGACCGTCTCCAGCGCGACCGGGTCTGGATCGTGGACCCGCTCGACGGGACGCGCGAGTTCGGGGAGCCTCCTCGCACGGACTGGGCGGTGCACGTATGCCTGGCGGTTGGGGGCCGGGCTGTCGTGGGCGCGGTGGCTCTGCCGGCTCGAGGCTTGGTTCTGTCTACGGCCGAGCCCCAGAGGGCGAGCGAGGGAAGGCCTGGCCCGCTACGTATCGCGGTCAGCCGAAGCCGGCCGCCGGCCTTCGTCGAGGGCTTGGCCGAGGTACTGGGGGCCGACCTCGTGCCGATGGGGTCGGCCGGGGCCAAGGCGGCGGCAGTTGTGCTCGGGGACGCCGACGTGTACGTGCACGCCGGGGGGCAGTACGAGTGGGATTCGGCTGCACCGGTGGCGGTGGCTCGAAGTGCCGGGTTGCACACCTCGCGCATCGACGGGTCCCCGCTCGTCTACAACCAGCCCAACCCTTGGCTGCCGGACCTGGTCATCTGCCGGCAGGAGAGTGCTGCGGAGGTGCTCCGTGCGTTGAACGCGACAGGGGTGCCGCACTAGGCACAGGATCGCGGCAAGCGTGCGATGGCCACGCCTCCGTGTTGTCGGGCCAGCGGCGGGCGGGGACCCAAGTACTACGTAGAGACCCAAGTTCTAGTAAAGACCTTTGGCCCTGGCGCTTGGATTTGTGGCGCGCCTAACCCCGGGTACAGCGCGCCGCTCATCGGCCCGAGGGCAAGCGCGCCATCACGGTGCTAAGCCGGCGACGTTTGTGGCTGTGGCGGAAATTTGTGCGAGCGTGACGTGCACGGGCCTAGGAGTGAGGCGAGGCAGCCCGCTTTGATGGTCCCCGAGCTGTCCGAACAGGTTGCCGCCCCAGGACCAGAGCTTGCCCGACGAGCTCAGCGCATAGCTGGTGTCGCCGCCCGTGCAGACCTCGGAGATGCGCACCCCGGCCGGCAGCTCCACCCGCACAGGCAGCGGCGAGTTCTGCGTGCTGTCGTCGCCCAACTGGCCGAGGCTGCCGGCCCCCCAGGCCCACACCGAGCCGTTGGCGACCAAGGCGAGCGTCTGGCCGTTGGTGGCGTTGCTCCCGCCCTGCCACACCTGGGTCACGGGCCCGGGCAGGGCGACGCGCACCGGCACGAGCGCATTGACGGTGGTGCCGTTACCCATCTGGCCCGCTTGGTTGAAGCCCCAGTCGTAATAGGAGCCGTTGGAGAGGAGCGCGCCCGAGCCCTGCCAGGACGAGACGAGCGACACGACCCCGGGCGGTAGGCCCACCACGGCCGTGGGCGTAGCACGGTTGGAGGTGGTGCCGTTACCGAGCTCACCGTCTTGGTTGAGGCCGCAGGCATAGACCTTTCCCCTCGACAAAAAGAGCAGGTGGTCCCCGGCCCCCGAAGCCATGCTCACGCCCGAGGCGGGGAGCCTTGCCGGCGCCGGGAGCGGCCCGCCCGGCAGGCAGAGGGCGTGAACCGGGTTGTAGCCCCACCCCCAGAGGTTGCCCCTGGGGTCTATGGCCAACCCTGAGTCGTAGGGCATCGGGTTGGGCAGGGAGGCGATCCTGACCCCGGGCGGGAAGTCGACCCGGACAGGGGTGCCCGAGAACCGCGGCATGGACCCGTCCCCCAGTTCGCCGAGCCCGCCGGCCCCCCAGGCCCACACGGTCCCGCGCGACGTCAACGCGTAGGCGTCCGAGTTGGAAGTGGCGACCTCGACAACGCGCCCGGGGATGCCGGCCACCCGGACCGGCACGCTGTGGTCCAACTCGAGGATCTTCCCGTCACCCCCGGCCACGCCGAAGCTGTAGACGGCTTCTGGCACGACCGTCACGGCCGACTTCGGGCCTGGGGGCACCGGCCTCGTGCCGCCCCCACTGGCAGGACCCGCAGCACCACTTTTTGCTCCTGGTGGCCCTGCTGCTAGAGCAGAACCACTTGGGACCAACGCGAGCGGTAAAAGGGCGCTAAGCGCCGCCGCTCCTATCGCCAATCTCGAGCGTGTTCGTATCAATTAGCACTTTTCCTCTCACACCAAAGGCGGCCGGTCGATGGCCGCCCTCAACTCTTCGGCACGGCGGCGGAAGTGTACCCCTGCGGGTACGTGGCAAGGTCGCGCCCCCGGGGTCGGGGCTGCCCCACGGCTGAGGGCAGTGGGCTGCGCCGGTGTGCTTAATGCGGCCTTCACCAAGGTGCTCCTAGCGTTGCCCGCATCTCGCGGAGAAGCTCCTCGGGAGGAGGTCTGCTTTGAAAGTGGTGGGCAGGTTGGCAGCGGCCGCAGCCCTCATGCCACCGGTTGTGGCGTTGGTGCCGGCCGCGCTACCGGCCGCCGCGGCAACCCGTCGCCACCTCTCCGCGGTCCTCGTGCCGCTCCCCCCACCGGCACCGCTCGTCCCCTTCGCCCCGGCGGCCGGCACCGACCAGGGCCGTTGGCACCCCGCCGGCCGTCTGGTCGCCGGCCACCCCGCCGTGTACGAGGCCACCCTTACCGTCCCGGGCACAGGTCAGCGGGCCGGGTTCGCCTGGATGGACCCCAGGCTCCTTAAGGCACAGCTGTACTCGGGGAGTGGGAGCCCGGGAGGCTACGGGTGGAAGCTCACCGCCCCCGTCTCTCCGGGCGCCGCGCGCACCCTGGTTGCCGCGTTCAACGGGGGGTTCAAGTTCCCCTACACACAGGGTGGTTACTATGCCGAGGGCAAGCTCGCCTACCCGCTCCGTCCTGGCGGCGCCTCCCTCGTGATCTATCGGAACGGTGACGCCACTGTGGGTGCTTGGGGACGTGACGTCAACTGGTCGAACCAGGTCATAGCCATCCGGCAAAACCTGACCCTGCTCGTCGACGAGGGGCATGCCGTGGGGGGCCTCAACCCCTACGACACGTCCAATTGGGGCGCTACACTCGGTGGGGTCCCAAATGTCTGGCGCTCCGGCATCGGGGTGACCCGTGACGGCGCCCTTGTCTATGTGTACGGCCCCGATCTCGAGATCACCCAACTGGCCGAGCTCCTGGTGCGTGCCCGGACGGTGCGGGCGATGACCCTGGACATGAACCCGTACTGGACGGTCTTTGTCACCTACAAGTCGCCCTCTGGCGCGCCGGCATCCCCGGCAAACGGGGGCTCGCTGCTCCCAGGTACCATACAGGGGCCGGCTACCTTTTTCGAACCCTGGTGGAACCGTGACTTCTTCACAATGTCAGCCCGCTGAGGCAGTGATCGTACTGGAGGGCCGCGACGCGCCGTCCGGGCGCGAGGTCTCGCTCATACCTGCACGCTGGCAGTCACGGCTGTGGGCACTGGCGAGCGCCCTACGCCCCAGGCAGTGGCCGAAAAACGTGCTCGTCTTCGCGGCCCCGGTGGCGTCCGGCGCGATCCTGCACACCGGCCCCTTGCTGCGCACCTTCGCTGCTTTTTGGGTGCTCGTTGCCGCGTCGGCCGCTACCTACCTGCTAAACGACATCACCGACCGAGAGTCGGACCGTCTCCACCCCGTGAAAAGCCGGCGCCCCATCGCCTCGGGCCGCCTGGGTGCCAAGACGGCGTTGGGTGTGGCAACCGCGCTCACCGTAATTTCATCAGGCGCCGCCCTGCTCATTTCGCCTGGCCTAGGCGCTATCGTGATGTCCTACTTGGCGATCAGCACCGCCTACACGCTTTTCTTGAAGCGCCTTGCCGTCATCGAGCTCGCCTCGGTGGCCTCGGGGTTCACCCTGCGAGCGGTAGCAGGCGGGGCCGCTGCACACGTCGCAATATCGCCTTGGTTTTTGGTGATGGTCTCCTTCGGCGCGTTGTTGGTAGTGGCCGGCAAGCGCCGGTCAGAGCA
>DAHWQF010000194.1:3560-6555 GCA_027334785.1 Acidimicrobiaceae bacterium | reverse complement strand
AGGAGCGCAAGGCGGATCTCTCGGAGCGCCTCGTCAACGTCCTCGCCGGAGAGCCGGCCCCGGCCGCGCAGGCGCGTGAAGATGCCTTCGAGGCGATCTGAGAGGGCGTCGAACATCAGCGGGCCCATGCTACTGCCGCGAGGGGCAACCTTCGCCGGTTGCTACCGCCGCAGCCACACACTTTGAGCTTGGGCCTGAGCCCTGGCTAGCCTGCCCGCATGGGCCGGGCCAGGATGCCAAGCGGGGACTCCGCCAGCGTGTTCGCACCGGATGCATCACCCAGCCAGGAAAGGGCGCCGCTAACCGGCGATCGGCCCGATGGGAGCCTGGAGAAAGCCTCACTCCCCGCCGGCGCCGAGAAGCGCCGCGCCGTCCGCCAGATGTTCGACACGATCGCCGGCCACTACGACGTGCTCAATCGGGTCAACTCCCTCGGCATGGACCGCTATTGGCGCCGGCGGTGTGTGGACGCCCTCGACTTACCCGCCGGCTCGCTGGTCCTGGACGTTGCGTGCGGCACCGGCGACCTCTGCGACGAACTGGCCCGCCGGCACATGCAGCCCGTGGGCCTGGACCTGTCCTCCGGCATGCTCGCGCAGGCGCGCCGTCGCCGCGCCGGCGGTGACGGGGGGCGCCTGGGTAGCTCCGGCGCGGCCCCCCTCGTCCTCGGCGATGCCCTCACCGCGCCGTTCCGGCCAGCGTCCTTCGACGGGACCGTGAGCGCCTTTGCGCTCCGCAACGTCGTGGACCTCGGCGAACTGTTCGGGGAGCTGGCTCGCCTGGTCCGCCCCGCCGGGCGCGTTTCGTTGTTGGATCTCGGCAAGCCGGAAGGGCGCCTGCTCGGCTTCGGCCACGGGCTCTGGACCAAGCATGCCGTACCGTTCGTGGGCTCTTTGTTCTCCGATGGCGACGCCTACCGCTACCTGCCGAAGAGCCTTGCCTACCTCCCAGCTCCCGAGCAGGTGGTCGGCCTCTTGGAGGACGCCGGGTGGAAGGCAGTGGAGCGCCTGCTCCTAGCCGGCGGTACTAGCCAGGTATACGTCGCAACCCGGGCCGGACGCCCTCAGGCGTGACGATCACCTCCAGTCATCGCGGGCCAGACAAGACCCGGGCCGACGATGTCCGGGCCGACGATGTCCGGGCCGACGAAGTCCGGGCCGACGATGTCCGGGCCGACGAAGTCGAAGGCGACGCCCCCGCCGGGAGCGAAAAGCGCGACAGGACTGCCCGAGGCCAAGGAAACGACGCAAACCTCGCTACCGCCCGCGACCCAGAGGACCTCCGGGCCGTCACCTTCGAGGTCCCACCAGAGGCCCTTCCGGACCTGATCCGGGCAGCCGGCACGCCAGGCTGCACGCTCCTCCGGCGGAGCGAGTATTGCCTGCTCGGTGCCGGTGAAGCCCTCCGGGTCTCCCTGCCGGCGCCATGGGCCGGACCAGGGAGCACGGACTTGGTCGCACGGGCGCTCAAGGCGATCGAAGCGCAGGCGGGCACGGCCCGCAGTGCGGGTGGCCCGGTCGCGATGGGCGCCCTGCCTTACGACCCCTCTCGCAGTGGTTACCTGTCCATCCCCCGGTTGCTCGTTGCCCAGAGGGGCGCTGAGGCGTGGGCCACGCTCATCTGCGATAAGAACGAGCCGGCACCGAGGCTCGAGATCCTTCACGCTGAGCTGCAAAAGCTCATTGACGCGGTGCCGGCGGGGCGGCCCCCGGACACTTTCACCCTCACGCCCAGCCTCCCCCACGACCGCTGGCAGGCCCTCGTCCAGCGAGCGCTCGGCGAGCTCGAGGAGGGCCACCTGGCCAAAGTAGTGCTGGCTCGTCGGGTCGACGTCGAAGCCAACCGCCCCTTCGTGCTTCACGACGCGCTGGCCCGGCTGGTTTCCCTCTATCCTTCCTGCGCCATCTTCAGGGTCGAAGGCTTCATTGGGGCGAGCCCCGAGATCTTGGTGCGGCGGACCGGCACTCAGATCCTGAGCCACCCCCTCGCTGGCACCGTGGCGCGAAGTGGCAACCAAGCGAGCGACGACGCCCTGCTCGCCGGCCTCATGGCCTCGCCCAAGCACCGGCGTGAACACCGACTGGTAGTGGACGAGATCGCTTCCCGGCTGCGACCCTTGTGCAGCCGGCTGGACGTTCCAGACGAGCCCTCCGTCATCGCCCTCCGCAACGTCTCCCACCTCGGTACCGTCCTCACCGGCACCTTGCTCCGCCACGCCGGCGCCGAGAGCACCGCCGGCGCCCCGACTGCGCTCGAGGTGGCCGCTCTCCTCCAGCCCACCCCGGCGGTCGGCGGGGACCCGACGGACGCCGCGCTGGCTTGGCAGGCTGCCAACGAGGGTTTCGACCGCGGCTGGTACGCCGGTCCCGTCGGCTGGGTGGACTCCCGAGGTGACGGTGAATGGGTGCTCGGGTTGCGGAGCGCCTATCTCGAAGGCCGACGCGCCTCGCTCTACGCCGGCAACGGCATCGTCGCCGGCTCTGACCCCCAAGCCGAACTAGCCGAAACCCAGCTCAAGCTGCAGGCGCTCCTGGCTGCGCTCGTGCGGCCCTGACCCCTCTCGGAGCTACTCCCCGAGCCCGGCCACGGCTGCACCCACGGCCGACCAGAGCCGCTCGTGAACCTTGACGTTGTCCCCTCGCGAGGTCCTGGCCACCCACACCCGGACGCCGGGCGGGGCTTCGGGTTCCGAAAGCGCCTGCTGCAAGCCGACCATGTCCTCCACTGGCTGGGCCTCGACCCCGTAGGCGCGAGCCACCGCCACCAGGTCACTTCCGTGGGGGGTGGACCACAGCCGCTCGAAGCGCTCCCGCGGTTGCGAGCTCGCCTGGGGCAAGAAGTTGAAGATCCCGCCGCCGTCGTTGTCCACGACCACGATGTCGAGGGAGAGGTCACGTTCGTCGGCCCGCAACAAAGAGGAGGCGTCGTAGGCAAAGGCGAGGTCACCGACCAGGACGGCCACCCGGCCCCCACGCCCGCCGGCCCCGTCCCTGCC
>DAHWQF010000194.1:0-3463 GCA_027334785.1 Acidimicrobiaceae bacterium | reverse complement strand
GCCCTCGCCGGCCCCGTCCCTGCCCTCGCCGGCCCCGTCCCTGCCCTCGCCGGCCCCGTCCCTGC
The DNA here is from genome assembly GCA_027334785.1 of Acidimicrobiaceae bacterium. GTDB lineage: Bacteria > Actinomycetota > Acidimicrobiia > Acidimicrobiales > Palsa-688 > JAJZYO01. Next base: position 3,398 of record DAHWQF010000194.1, on the reverse strand, counting down.
CCTCGCCGGCCCCGTCCCTGCCCTCGCCGGCCCGGTGCCCAGATGCCACCCCCAAGGCCGTGGACAACGTCCCGTCGATCCCATTGGCGCCGCGGTTGGCAACAACCCGCAGGCCACTACGGGGCTTACCCCACCACTCCACCTCCCTGACCGGCATGGACGAGGCCACGACCAGGATGCTGCCTTCCGGGAGCGCCCCCACCACCGCCCTCGCGATCCCGGGCTCCGTGAGCGTCTCCTCACCGGCCAAGACTTCGTCAATGGCACTCTGAGCGGCCGCCTCAGCCAAGGCCCAGCGCCGTGACCATTGACCGGCCGAACGCGACCCGGACATGGCCGAAGCCCCGACGGCTTTGGCCACAGCCCCGCAAAACGCGTCGGGGCTGGCCACGACCACCCTGGCCGCCAGGTGGTCCGGCGCTTGCCACGTCCCCCAGGGGTCCACGAGCACCTGGGCGCATTCGAGGTCCGCCAGCCACTCAGCCACCACTTTCGACGCCCAGGGCCGGCCGAGGCGGACGACCACATCCGGCCGCCATCTCCGTACCTCGCCAGCGCGCAACAAGGCGTCAGCCGTGCTGACCGTCCCCTCCACGCGGCAACCGCTGACGGCGTCGGCGAGCACTGGCCATCCAGTCGCCCGCGCCAGGGCGGACACGGCCTCTGGGCTCCCGGCTCCGGCACCTGCGACCACCAGCCCTCGCTCCCCGGCTCCGGCAACCGTCCGGGCCGTCTCCTCGCCAATGACGTGCTCCGCCGGCGCCACAACCTGGTGCCAGGGCGCCCCATCCGGCCGGCCGCCCGCCAGGAGGTCGAACGCAGGGCTGAGGCGCGCGGCAGCCTCGCTCGTACCGCCCCCTGGTTGCGAGCCTGTGCTGGGGCGCGCGCCGAACCCCGCCGGCGGGGCCGTCCCGCCAGCCGGCTGCGAGCCTGTGCGGTGGCTCGCGCCGAACCGCGCCGGCCGGCCCGTCCCGCCAGCCGGCTGACCGCTTGCCGTGGCAGCGGTACCGAGCCCGGCCGGCACGCCGATCGCCCGCAGGAAAGACTCCGCCGTCCCGACCAGCGGCTCCCTAAAAGCGAGATTGAGGTGCACCGGTCCCGGTCGCCGTCGGCCGCCTCGGGCCTCCGCAACGGCCCGGGAACCCCATGACCGCCATACCCCCGCGCCTGCCACGTCTGGGACCCCGGGGGAAGCCTGCCAGCGGACCGCCTCACCGTAGAGCCCTTCCTGGCGCACGGTCTGAGGGGCACCGCAGTCGTGCAACTCGGCCGGCCTGTCCGCGGTCACGACCAGCATCGGAACGCCGGCGTGGTGTGCCTCGACGACCGCGGGGTGCAGTTCGACAGCGGCCGTGCCGCTAGTCGTGACCACGGGCGCCGGCACGTTCGATGCCAGCCCCAGGCCAAGGGCAAAAAAGCCGGCGGCTCGCTCGTCCAAGAAAACGTGCAGCCGGAGCCGCCCCTCCTCAGCGGCCTCGGCCAGCGCCACCAAAAGGGGCGTCGACCTTGACCCCGGGCAGGCCACGGCATCGGTCACTCCCGCTCGGCCCCACTCGTCCACGAGCACCCTGGCAAAGGCCGCCTGAACGTCTTCGGGCAAGTAAGGCAGCTGTTCCATGGAGCAAGGCGGGCGAAGGGCGAGGCAATATCGTCTGGTGGAAGGCTACACCGCGCTACCCGCCCGTACGTTCGGGCCGACGGCGCCGGGTGTGCCCACCCTTGTCCTCCTCCACGGCTTCACCCAAACCGGCGAGTCCTGGGCACCCCTCGTGGACCACCTCGCCGGCTACCGGCTCCTCGCACCCGATGCGCCTGGCCACGGCGCGGCCTCATCGGTCGCGGCCGACCTATGGGCCATCGCGGACCTCCTCGCTGCCACGCTCGCCGCCGGCGGCGTCGAGCGGGCCAACTGGGCTGGGTACTCGATGGGGGGCCGCATGCTTCTCCACCTGGCACTTTCACACCCAGAACGCGTCGCCAAACTGGTCCTCATAAGCACCTCGGCCGGGATCGAGGACCCCGGTGAAAGGGCGGCACGCCGCCAAGCCGACGAAGCCCTGGCCGAACGGATCGAAGGAGGTGGCAGCCAAGGGCTCCAGGCGTTCCTCACCGAGTGGCTGGCCCAACCCCTCTTCGCGACCCTTCCCGCCGATCGGGCCGGCCTCGGGCAAAGGCTGGCCAACACCCCCGCCGGCCTCGCTTCGAGCCTCCGTCTCGCTGGCGTGGGCGCCCAGGAACCCCTCTGGGCGCGCCTCCGAGAGCTCGGCGACCGCGGCATCCCGGTGCTCTTGATCGCCGGAGAACTCGACCGCAAATACAGCGACCAAGCCGCTGCCATGGTGGCCAGGATCGGGCCGAGCGCCCGTACCCACGTCGTGCCGGGAGCGGGCCACGCCTGTCACCTCGAACGCCCCGAGGAGGTCGCCGGCGTGATCTCCCGCTGGCTCAGCTAGAGGGCTCGCGCCAACAAGCCCGACGCCACTTCGCCGGCCCGCACTGGGTGCGGATTGACAACGTCCGCGACCAAAAACTTACAGATGTGAAGTCGTTGTACGCACTTCTGTCAGTATTTGGCGCGAAAACGCACAGATTTCCGACCGATGTGTCCTCCGCCGGCGCAGATCGATCTGTTTTTTGCGCGCTCCCCCTGTTCGACATCCCAGAGCGCGTTCCTCCTACGGCCTAGGCTCACCCCGAGAGCCAACGACTGTCACTGGCCAGCACCAGCCCGACGTCTAGGCTAAAGCGCGAGCCCGAGAGCGAAGAGCAGCCCCAGCGCCAGCTGGGCGCGCCCAGTGGCACCCAATGCCCGCACCAGCCAAGGCCCCTCGGCCCCGCTGAGCACGCTCCGGACCGGTGCCCACAACAGCGCCAGCGACGCCAGCCCGAGCAGCGCCCAGGGCCGCGTGAAAGCAGGGGGCACTACGAGGACGCCAGCCCCGAGGACACAGCCGGAGTAGAGCCACCTCGTGCGGCGCGCGCCGAGACGCACGGCCAGCGTCCGCTTCCCTGCGGCGGCGTCGCCGGCTATGTCCCGCAGGTTGTTGACAACGAGCAGGGCGACCGCCAGCAGGCCGACCGGCAGGGCGGCCAGCACCTCCAAGCCGGTCACGGCATCGGTCTGCACGTACGCCGTACCAACCGTCGCCACCAAGCCGAAGAAGGCGAACACGAAGACCTCACCCAGGCCCGCGTACCCGTACGGCTTGGGCCCACCCGTGTAAAACCAAGCCGCGGACACGCACGCCAAGCCGACGGCCACGAGCCACCAGCCTGCGACGACTGCCAAGGCCAGCCCGGCCACGCCGGCCACGCCGAAGGACAGCAGGGCTGCCACCTTGACCGAGGTCGGCGAGGCGAGCCCCGACCCGACCAGCCGGAGCGGGCCGACCCGTCCG
>DAHWQF010000193.1 GCA_027334785.1 Acidimicrobiaceae bacterium | reverse complement strand
AGCAGCCTCCAGCCCGAGCGAGAGCCCACCGGCCCCACAGAACACATCCAGCGCCTCGACGCCGGTCACGGCACCATGCTAACTACACGCGTGTAAGCAGTCCAGCATGTCCGCCGTGAGTGAGGTCGTGAACGACGGCACACGCCCGCACGTGCCTGGCGCCTACGCTGTGGTGCCGTGGTCAAGCTGGGCGACAACGCGTTCCAGGCGGCGTTCTGGGAGGCCAAGCGCGCCCTGGCATCGGCCTCCACTGCGGCGTTCTCTCGCCATGGCATCCACGAGGGCCAGCAGTACGTCCTGTCCTGCCTCTGGGACGAGGACGGCTTGGCGCCCGGCGAAGTGGCACGCCGCCTAGGCATAGCCACCCCCACCGTGACCAGGGCAGCGACACGGATGGAGGCTGCCGGCCTGTTACGGCGCGAACCACACCAGCACGACCGGCGCCTCGTGCGGCTGGTGCTCACAGACAAGGGACGACGGTTGCGAGGAGATGTCCTGCGCGAGATGGCCGAGCTCGACGAGCGGGCGTTGACGGGTTTCACGCGCTCCGAGCGTGCCGCGGTGCTCGGCGCCCTGGAGAAGATCCGAGCCAACCTGGCCAACCGCTGAGCGCTCCGGCCGGCGCCAGGTTGGGCAGGGCTCCCCGTCAGCCTGTACCCCAGCGGGCCCACCGGGGCCATAATGTGCAGACGTGACCGGGGCTCATACGCGCGCGAGCCAGTTTGCCCGTCCGCCTCGGCCGAGGCGCCACGCCGGCTCGCCCGGGCCTCGACGCTCCGCTCGGTCGCTCTTCGGCGGCCTGGCGCTGGCGGTCGTGGCATCGGCCGGCCTGTCCGCGTGCGGCGGGCCTTCTGCCTCCAAGAAGCTCACGTTGTCGACCTCCTCGGGCCCGCCAGGGACCGTCGTAACCGTGAGCGGCAAAGCCGGGAGCGGCTGCAGCGCCGGGACCAACTGGTTTGGCTTCGACTTCGAGCGCCCCGGCGGGAAGGGGCCGCTCACGCAGATGACCACGCCCGTCCAGACCAACGGCTCCTGGTCGGTCACCTTCGTGGTCCCCTCTTACCTCGGCGGAACGGGCAAAGCCGGGCTGGGCGCTCCTACCACCCCAGGCCGCTACGAGCTCGTAGCCAAGGCGTGCAAGAGCCACGTGGTGGCCACCGCGACCTTCCAGGTGACCTCGGGCCAGCTGCCGGCTTCGACGGCCCGGCAGTACGTGGGCATCGTGTCGACCAGTGACGGCCAGGGGTACTGGCTCGTGCGGGCGGACGGGGCGGTGTCGACCTTCGGGGACGCCCACTCGTACGGGTCGCTGCCGGCGGGCGAGGCGGCGGCGGGCGGCGGCGTCGTCGGCATGGCGCGCACCTATGACGGTAAGGGCTACTGGCTGGCAACGGCAGACGGCGCCGTCTACAGCTTCGGTGACGCTCCCAAGTACGGCTCGCTGCTCATCAAGCACATAAAGCCCGCCGGCCCGGTGGTCGGGATCACTCCCACCCCCAACGGGCGGGGCTACTGGCTGCTCTCCGCGGGCGGCCACGTCTACGGCTTCGGCAACGCCCGGGTCATCGGGATGCCCACCAGCCACCTGGCGCCCTTCGACGCCATCGTTGCCCGACCGGCCGGGGGATACATCGTGACGGCGGGCGACGACGGTGCTGTTTTCCTGTACCCGGGCAACGAGTTCGTCTCCGGAGGCCCGGGGACGGCGCAGGCGACCACCCTGGTCGGGACGGCCGTGACACCCTCGGGCAACGGTGCGTGGCAGGCTGGCATGGACGGCGGGGTGAGCACCTGGGGCGACGCGGGGTTCTATGGTTCGGTGCCGGGCCAGGGCGAGTCCCCACCCGCGCCCGTGACCGCCATCGCCGCCACCCCCGACGGGCGGGGCTACTGGCTGCTAGGGGCCAAGGGCCACATCTACAGCTTCGGCGACGCCAAGGTGTTCCCGGCTTCGCCCTAGTTGAGCCCCCTAGCTGAGCCCCTAGTTGCCGTTGGCTCCCCTCATTTACTCCTTCAGCCCGTGACCTTCTCGGAGGCCTTCGGTTGGGTGGGCGTCTCGGGCGGCGGGGCCTTACCGTCGAGGTCATCGAGCGACCCCGGGTAGGCCCGCTCGGCCCTCTCGGCCAGCTTCGCGACCGACCGCCGCACGACGAAGAGGACCGCCACGATGACCACCACCGCCGTGCCCCCCAAAGCGAGGTCGATCTTGCCGGAAAAGTGCTCGAGGGACTTGCCGGCGAAGTAAGACGCGGCACTGTAGATGGCGGCCCACACCATGCCTCCAAGCGCGTTGGCGGGAAGGAAGATGCGCCAGCGCATGCGGCTCGTGCCGGCCAGGAACGCGGCGTAGGTCCGGAGCACCGAAACGAAACGGCCGAAGAACACGACCTTGGCGCCCTGGCGGTCGAAGATGTAGCGAGCGACCTTGAGCTCGCGCTCTTTTAGGTGGACCTTGGGCCCGTAGCGACGGGCAAGGCGGTAGCCGCCTTTGTCGCCGATCCAGTAGCCGATGTTGTCGCCGAGGATGGCTGCCGCCGAGACCACTAAAAAGATCAACCACGGGGAGAGCCGGTGAGTGGCGCCGGCGTAGGTTCCCGCTGCTATGACCGCCGTTTCCCCAGGGAGTGGGATGCCCAGGCTCTCGACCATGACGAGCAAGAAGACGGCCCAGTACCCGTAAGTGCTGACAAGATGGTTGACGTTCATCGGGGGTGAGAGAAGCGTACCGGGCTCGGCGCCGGCCGCTGTTCGGCTGCCGGGGCCCTAGTAGGGTCATCTCCGTGGCTCCCCCGACCAACTCGCCGGCGCTCCGCCTCGCCGTGCTGGCCTCGGGGAGCGGGACGCTCCTCGAAGCGCTGCTCGCGGCGGGCCTCCCGGTCTGCGCAGTAGTCGCTGACCGCCCCTGCCGGGCGCTCGAGGTGGCCGAACGGGCCGGCGTGCCTGCGGAGCTCGTCGCTCGGAAGAGCTTCGGGCCGGGTTTCGACCGCGGCTCCTACACGGCGGAGGTGGTCGGGGCACTGCGCCGGCACCGTGCCGACGTGGTCGCCATGGCGGGCTTTGGCACGGTGCTCACGAGCGCAATGTTCGAGGCGTTCCGGGGCCGCATCTTGAACACGCACCCGGCCCTGTTGCCCGCGTTCAAGGGATGGCACGCAGTCCGCGACGCCCTTAGCGCCGGCGTCGCCGTGACCGGCGCCACTGTCCATATCGCCACCGAAGACGTGGACGCCGGGCCGGTGCTGGCGCAGGAAGAGGTCCGGGTGCTCCCGGGCGACACTGAAGAGACCCTCCACGAGAGGATCAAGGCGGTGGAGCGCCGGCTGTACCCCGAAACGATCAAAGAGTTCCTCGCTCGCTTGCAGGATAGAAAGGAGCCGTCCATGAAAGCCTTGCTCTCAGTCCACGACAAGACCCGCCTCGAGGATCTCGCCAGGGCCCTCGCTGGCGCCGGTTACGAGCTCGTGGCGAGCGGCAGGACAGCGACAGCCCTGGCCGCGGCCGGCCTCCCCCACCAGAGGGTGGAAGACCTGACGGGCTCACCCGAGATGCTGGGCGGCCGGGTGAAGACCCTCCACCCCCGCGTGCACGCGGGCATCCTGGCTGACCTTTCCGACCCCGCCCACGAGGCGGATCTCGCGAACCAGGGGATAGAACCGGTGGGGGTCGTGGTGTGCAACCTCTACCCCTTTTTCGAGCAGCCTTCCGTCGAGACGATCGACATCGGAGGCGTGACGCTCCTGCGGGCGGCCGCCAAAAACTTCGCTCGCGTCACAGTTGTCTCGGACCCCGCCGATTACCGAGAGGTCGCCGAGGCAGTGAAAACCGAGGGGGGTACAGACCAGGCGTTGCGCCTGCGGCTCGCCCGCAAAGCCTTCGCCCTCACCGCCGCCTACGACGCGGCCATCGTGTCTTGGCTGGACGGCCAGGCCGAGGCGACAGGGGGGGTTGCCGCCCCCCAGGCGGGCGCCGGCCAGGGGGCCCTACCCCCCACGCTCCACTTCTCCTTGGAGCTCGCAGAGGCCCTCCGCTACGGAGAAAACCCGCACCAGCTTGGAGCGCGCTACCGCAGCACGGGCCGGGCCAGCTGGTGGGACTCGGTCGTCCAGCACCAGGGCATCCCCCTTTCCTATCTAAACCTCTATGACGCCGACGCGGCCTGGACGCTGCTCCACGACATCTCTGACCTCGGGCCGGCCGCGGCGGTCGTGGTCAAGCACGCCAACCCCTGCGGGGCAGCGGTCGCGCCAACGCTGGTCGAGGCTTACCAAAAGGCCTTCGAAGGGGACCCCATGTCCGCGTTCGGCGGCATCGTCGCCCTCTCAGGGCCAGTCGACGAAGCGGTCGCAGAGGCGATGGCTGCCAACGCGCAGGCTGACGTGGTCATAGCTCCCGGCTACAGCGACGCCGCCCTCGCCCGCCTGGCGGCCAAGCGTAAGGCGACCCGGGTGCTGTCTGCTCCGGCCCCCTCTGCCGAGGCATGGCACGTGCGCCAGGTGAGCGGGGGCTGGTTGGTGCAGAGCCCGTACCGCTTTTCCACCCGGCCCGAAGACTGGAAGGTAGTGACCAGGGCCCACCCGAGCGAACAGGGCTGGACCGACCTGAAGCTCGCCTGGCGGGTGTGCGCCGCGGTCAGGTCCAATGCCATCGTGCTCGTGAAAGACGGCGTCGCCGTTGGCATCGGCGGGGGCCAGCAAAACCGGGTATCGCCGGGCGAGCTAGCCACGTCGAGGGCAGCCGGGCGGGCCAAGGGCGGCGCGGCGGCGAGCGACGCTTTCTTCCCCTTCCGCGACGGGCTCGACGCGGTGGCAGCCGCGGGAGTGGCCTGTGTGGCTCAACCCGGGGGTTCGGTGCGCGACGCCGACCTCATTGCCGCCGCCGATGAGCTGGGCATAGCGATGGTCCTGACCGGCGAACGGCAGTTCAGACATTGAGCGCAACCATCATGTCCGGGGCGCCGGTCGCCGAGGCGGCGCTGGCCGAGGTGGCCAAGGGCGTCGCCAAGTTGCGCGCCGCCGGCAAGGGGGTCGGCCTCGGCACGATCCTGGTCGGCGACGACCCGGCGAGCGCGCACTACGTAGCTCGGAAACACGACATGAGCGAACGCTACGGCCTTCGCTCGGTCGATGTGCGCCTACCCGCCAGCGCCACTCAAGCAGACTTGCTGGAGGCCGTGGACCAGCTCAACGAGGACCCCGGCGTGGACGGCTTCCTTATCCAAAACCCGGTGCCCGCCGGCTTCGACTACGCCGAGGCGCTCGCCCGGGCCCTGCCTTCCAAAGACGTCGACGGGTTGCACCCGGTCAACCTCGGGTACTTGGCCCTGGGGGAGCCGGGGCACCCCCGGCCCTGCACGCCGCTTGGCATCAAGGCGATGCTCGCCTACTACGGGGTGCCGGTCGAGGGCCGTTCCGTGGTCATCGTGGGCCGGGGGCCGACGCTCGGCAGGCCGCTCGCCCTCCTGCTCTCTCTCAAAGAACCAGGTGCCAACGCGGCCGTCACGGTGGTGCACACGGGGGTAAAGGACTGGGCCGAGCACACCCGGCGGGCGGACATCGTCGTCGGTGCCGCCGGCGTGCCCAACATGATCACCCCCGACGTGGTCGCGCCTGGGTCTTGCGTGGTTGGGGGCGGCATGACCTGGGAGGGCAAGCGGGCGCTCTCCGACGTGGACGAGCGCTGCGCCGAGGTAGCGGGTTGGGTCACCCCCCGCCTGGGTGGCGTGGGCGTGACGACCGTGGCGATGCTGCTGCGCAACGCCGTCATGGCAGCAGAGGCCGCCCTGTCACGGGCAACTCGATGACCAAGGTGTCCGACCTGCTGGCGCGGGGGAAGACATACAGCTTCGAGTTCTTCCCGCCGAAGAACGACGCCGAGCAGGCCCGGCTGGTCCAGACGTTGCTCGAGCTGCAACCGCTCAGGCCCTCGTTCGTGTCGGTCACCTACCGGGGCGGGCCGTCCTCGCGCGAGCGGACTACCAGCCTCGTCGTGTCGTTGCTCCACCTCACCGACTTGAACCCGATGGCACACTTGACCTGCGCCGGCCACACCCGCCTCGAGCTCGCGGACATCTTGGTCAGCTTCCGCAAAGCCGGGATCGAAAACTTGATGGCCCTAGCCGGCGACCCGCCCGGCGACGCGGCCCTGGTCGGGCGGAGCGAGCTGGCCCACGCCTTGGAACTGGTCGAGCTCGCCAGGGCCGTGGGTGGTTTCTGCATCGGTGTGGCTGCGCACCCCAAGGGCCACCCGCGTGCCAGCAGCCTCGCCGAAGACCGTCGCTACCTGGCCCAAAAACTGAGGGCGGCCGACTTCGCCGTGACCCAGTTCTTCTTCGAGGCGGAGGAGTACCTCTGCCTTGTCGACGACCTGGGCAGCCATGGCGTCGACAAGCCAGTGATACCCGGGATAATGCCGGTAACGAGCCTCTCGTCGGTGCCCCGCATGGCCGAGATGGGCAGTGCGGTCCCCCCCTGGTTGGTGGAGCGGCTCGAGTCCGCTGCCGAGCGCGGCGGCCCGGCGACGGTGGCCGAGGCCGGGCAGCGGCTCCAGGCCAGCTTGGCGAGGGCCAGGGACGCGCTGGCTCGGTTGAGCGGTGCCCGGCGGCGTACCAGGCGGCGCCCGGCTC
>DAHWQF010000192.1 GCA_027334785.1 Acidimicrobiaceae bacterium | reverse complement strand
CTGGCGCCGGGGCCGCCGTAGACGATGTTTTCCCAGACGGAGGCTCGGAAAAGGTAAGGCTCTTGCGGGACGAGGGCGACCTGGCGGCGTAGGTCGGCCAGGGCGAGCTCGGAGATGTCCACCCCGTCCAGGCGCACCGCGCCCGAGGTGGGGTCCATGAACCGAGGGACCAGCCGCAACAGGGTGCTCTTGCCCGAACCACTGAGGCCGACCAAGCCCTGGCGGGTGCCGGCCGGTACCTGGAGGTCGACCCCGGCGAGCACGGCACGACCGTCGGGGTAGGAATAATGGACGTCGTCTAGCTCGAGCGTCCCCCGGGCTCGGCTGACGGGGCGAGGCCGCCGCACTTCGGGCACCCTTTCCTCGGTGGACAAGATCTCCACCACGCGTTCGGACGCGGCCTGGGCCCGGCTCACGACCCCGGCCAGTTTGGACAGCTGGCGCACCGGGCTGTACATCCCCTTCAGGTAGGCCATGAAGACGAGCAGGTCGCCAGGCGTCAGGCGGCCGCTCATTACGGCACTGGCGCCGAAGAAAATGACGAGCGCCGTCGATGCAGTCGAGGCCAGGGTGACGAGCGGGGTGAACTCGGACTGGGCGACGATCGCCCGCCGGTTCTCCACGAGGCCCCGGCCGGTGGCGGCCGCGTAGCGGGCGGCCTCGGCGTCCTCAGTCCCGAAGGCTTGCACGGCGGTGATGGCGGTCAGGGCTTCCTGGGCCACGGAAGCGGCGTCGCCGTCGGCCTGGCGGGCCCGGCGCTGCACGGACTTGATCCTGGCCAGGTAGTAACGGGTACCCCAGGCCAGCACCGGCGCCAGCACCAGGGCGAGCAGCGCGTAACGCCAGTCGATGACGAGCAGGATGGCGACCATCCCGGCCAGGGTGAGCAGGTTGCGCACGAGCGTCGGCACGGCGTTCACCACGGCGCTTTGGATGGCTTGGACGTCGCCGCCCAAGCGGGCCAGCAGGTCGCCCGTCTGGCGGCGCTGGTGGAACGACAGCGCCTGGCCCTCGATGTGGCGGAACAGTTGGCAACGGATGTCGAGCACGACCCGCTGCCCAGCAGTGGCCACGAGCCGGTTGGACAGGTAATCGGCCACCGCCCGCCCGGCCGCGACCAGCACCATGGCGCCGGCCAGGGCCACCAGAAGGCTCGCCCGCTGGGCGGGGAGCCAACCGAGCCAGCCCGGGAGGGGCCGGTGGCCGAGGACGCTGTCAAAAATGAACTTGAGCGGCCAAGGCGCGGCCCACTCCATCACGGCCACCCCCACGCTCGCCAACAACCCGGCGACGAGCATGGCCCGGGCTGGGCGGACGTAGGGCCGGAACGTCTTGATCATGCCGGCACCGCCGGGGCTCCCCCATGTCGGGCGCCCAAGCTCTCGAGCGGGCGCACGAGGCCTTCGGCCGCCCGGCCGCCTCCGGCCAGGCCGCCACCATCACCGCTGAGGAAGACACCGCCGAGGAAGAGAGGGGCGATGGCCCGCGCGCAGGCAGCCCGGTCGAAGCGGGCAGCCACGTGGTCCCTGGCCGAGCGGCCAAGGCGGGCACGCAAGGCGGGGTCGCGGCCGAGGAGGGCGAGTGCGGCCGCCAGGGCTTCAGGGTCACCCGGGGGTACGAGCACACCGCACCCCGGGGCGACCACCTCGGGGATGCCGGCGACCTCGCTCGCCACCACGGCAAGACCACTCGCCATGGCTTCCAGGAGCGAGTTCGGCACGCCGTCGCGGTCGCCATTGCCCAAGACCACGCTCGCTTGGACGAAGACGTCTGCCTCGGGGTAGGCGGCCGCTACTTGTTGGTGGGACCGCGCACCGAGGAAGCGGACCGACGCCGAAAGGCCGAGCCGCTCGACCATCGCCTCGAGCTCCCGCCGGTCAGACCCCTCTCCGATGACAGTCAAGGTGACCGGCTCGCCCCGTCGAACCAAGCCAGCCAAGGCTTCGAAGAGCACGGGGTAGCCCTTTTTCGCCACAAGGCGCCCGACAGCCAGCACACGCAGCGGGGCCGGAGCGGGACCCGCCTGCCCTGGCTCGCCCGCCCCTGACGCCCAAGCTGTGGGCGAGCCCGGCTTTGAGGGCGCGTCGGGCGGGGCGAAGCGCTCCGTGTCCACCCCGTGGTAGGCCAGCAGCACCTTGGCCGCGTCCGGCCCCGCGATGGCAGCCAAAGCCGACGCCGCCGACCCCGAGCAGGTGAGCACGAAACTGGCGTCAGCGACTTTGCGGGCGAGCAGGTCGGGCGGCGAGGTGTAGAGATCCTTGGCGTGGGCCGAGAAACTGAACGGTAGGCCGGTAAGTAGGTGGACGAAGTGGGCCACCGACGCCGGGGCGTGGGCGAAGGCGGCGTGGATGTGGCGGGCACCGTCGGCTTCTAAGCGAAGCGCCAGCCGGCCGGCCTGGGCGAAGTTCCGCAAGGTGGCCATGTGGCGGCGCTCCCGGATTATGTGAGCGACGACGCCGAGGTACCTCTTGGGCGCCCGGCGGAGGAGCCGGACGTGGGCGGCGACGGTGGCCAGGGCCTCCAAGGTCGAGCGCCTCGGGCCCCGGCCCGACCGAAGGTACACGACGGGGCTTTTCACCTTGGCCACGTCCGGCTGCACGACGCGCTCGGCTGGGTCGGCGATGGCGTACAGCCGAAGCGGCACCCCGGCCGCTTCGAGGCCCAGGATCTCGTCCAGGATGAAGGTCTCGGACAGGCGCGGGAACCGTTTGGTCAAGTAACCGACGGTGCCGGTCGAGCCGGGCCGGCCGCCGCTAGTAGCGGTGCCCATCACGCTGCCTCCCTCTCCTTGGCTGTTCCCTTTGAAGTTGCCTGGGCGTTCTTCTCGGCCCCGTCCCTCTCGGCCCCGTGCCTCTCGGCCCCGTGCCTCTCGGCCCCATGCTCGACGGCCGCGTCCAACCGGTCGAGCCCGCCGAGGTCGATGGGGCTCGGGCCCGGCCTAGGGCCGGCCGCCAAAGCGGCGGCCAGTGCCTCTTCCATCCGCTCGGCCAGTCCCGGCCCGGGCATCACCGTCGAGACCGCGCCCCGCTGGCTGAACAACTCGGCCCGGATGGCCTGCTCACGCCGGGGGTGCACACGGGGGACCACCACCGTCGGGACCCCGGTGGAAACCATCTCGCACAAGGTGTTGTAACCACCCATCGTGACGACAGCGCTCGCCTGTCGGGCGGCGCCGGCGAGGTCGGGGACAAACTCCACCACGTCGGCGTGGCTCGCCTGCTCGGCCCGCCGGGTCAGCTCAAAACGTTCGGCGGGGCCCATGAGCGGCCCGGTCACGACGAGGCTCCGCACCCCGAGGGCGGTGCTGGCAGCCAGGGTGGCGGTGAGCACCTCGGCCCCGTCCCCCCCGCCGCCGGCGGTGCCGAGCACGAACGGCCCCCCCTCTGGGCGAGCCGACGACGCCGGCACGGGCGGGCGGCACACATAGCCGCAGTACTCGAGCTTGGCGGCCACGGCAGGGGAAAGGCCGTAGGCGGCCACGACATCGAAGACGTCTTGGCTCCCGTACACGAGCACGCGGTCGAAGACGCTCTCGAGCGTCTCGTAGACGCCTTGCTCGGACCAGTTGGCCCTGACCGTCGCTGGGTCGTCGAGCACGTCGCGCAGTCCGATCACGATGCGCGTGCCCGGCGAGGTGCGCCGGAGGGTGGCAAACACCGGAAGGAGCTCGCCCTTCATGCCCTGGGGGGCATGGTCGACGAGGAAGACGTCCGGGCGAAAGCGCTGGGCGGCGTCGGACATGATGGCAGTACGCGCCCGGCGCGCCAGGTCGAAGTCCCAACGCTGGTCGCGGGCTCGGTACTCCCCTGCCCCGACCTTCACCACCGGCGGCAGCCGGAGGACCATGAGCCCACGAGGGAGCGGAAAGCGTTCTGCCACCGAGGAGCCGGTCATGAGCAGGACCCGGAGGCTCGGCCGGTGCTCGAGCAGGCGCCTTGCGATGGCCAGGTTGCGCCGGAGGTGCCCGAGGCCGTAAGTGTCGTGGGAGTAGAGCAGTACCCGCCGCAGGTTGTTGGGGGCCGGGCTCATGCCGCGCTCCTTTGTTGCGAGAGACGGGAACGCAGCCACTCCACTTCGGCGGCATAACCCTCGGCGAAGCCCACACGTGCGCGGAACCCGAGCAACTCCTCCGCCCGGGACAGGTCGGCCCCGGTGTGACGGGCGTCGCCACGGGCGAACGGTTCCCGCTCCACCTGGACCGGCGCAGCCGTGAGCCGGCCGAGAAGCTCGAACACCTCCGTGAGGGTGATGCTCGAACCGCCCCCCACGTTGACGGCCAGCCCGGCTACCGGGGCGTCGGCCGCCAGGTAGGTGGCCTCGACGATGTCGTCTACGAAAGTGAAGTCGCGGCTCTGGGTCCCGTCACCAAAGAGGCGGAGAGGACGGCCGGCGAGGGCGGCTTCGGCGAAACGGCGCAGGCCCATGTCCGGGCGCTGGCCGGGGCCGTAAACGGTGAAGTAACGCAACGCCACGCTCTCGAGGCGGGGGCCATTGGCCGCCAGGCACAGCAGTTCCGCGGCGAGCTTGGTCTGGCCGTAGGGAGATATCGGTGCCGTAGGGCCGTCCTCCCTGAAGGGGAGCGGAGAGTCCCCGTACACCGACGACGACGACGCGTAGACGATGCGGCGGGCACCCGCCCTTCGGGCCTGCCCGACGAGGCGCGCCGTGGCCTCGACGTTGTCGTGGCGGTACTTGGCGAGGAGCCGGAAGCTGTCGCGCACCCCGGGCCGCCCGGCCAGGTGGAAGACGACCTCCACGCCTTCTAAGGGTCGGGCCAGGTCGGCGGTGGCCAGGTCGGCGGTGACGTGGCGGTAACCGGGGTGGCGGATGAGCTCTTTGGCCCGGGCGACCTTCTCGCTCGGGTCGTAGGAGTCGGTGAACGCGTCGACGCCCACCACGCCCCATCCATCGTCGAGCAACCGCTTTGTCAACCGGGAGCCGATGAAGCCGGCGGCGCCGGTCACCATGCAGTTGCGCCCGGCGTTATTGCGTCTGGTTGGCATTGGTCCTCTCCTCACGCCTGGGGGCCAGGGCCGGGCCAACTCGTGCACCGCGCCTGTGGGGGCCCCTTGTGTGTCTCCGGCGACTATTGGACGGCAGCCCCTTGTCCGCCTCGTGGAACAGATGTGGAAGTCGTGCGGAAGTTCGGTTATGCCCTCGGCCCGGGCGCTGCCCGCGCCCCGGGGGGCACCGGGGGCTGGGCGTTGCCGGCCGGCGCCGCGCCGCCCGCCTGTGCCCGGCGGCCCGCCTTGGGGAGCGTGACGGTGAACACGCTGCCCTGGCCTGGCGAGCTCTGCAGCTCCACACGTCCCCCATGGGCAGCCACCAGGGCGGCGACCACCGCCAGGCCGATGCCGCTGCCGGGGGCGTCGCGCCCGCTCGCCCCCCGGAAGAACCGGTCGAACACCTTGGCACGCTCCTCTTCGGGGATACCGATGCCGGTGTCGGCGACGACGATGTGGGCGTCGCTTCCTGCCGGGCCCGCCGTGACCCGCACCCTCCCACCCCGGGGCGTGAACTTCGCCGCGTTGGAGAGCAGGTTGACCACCACCTGTTCCAGGCGGTCGGGGTCGCCTTCGACCTCAACCGCAGCCAGCTCGATGGACAGGTCGACCCCCTTGTCGACGAACAGCGAGGCCAACCGGGCCGTCGCGTTGGAAGCCACGGAGGCGACATCGACGCGTTCTCGGCGCACCGAGAGCCCCGCCGCTTCGGCCTCGGTCAAGACCTTCAGGTCTTCCACCAAGCGGCTGAGCTGGCCGACTTCCTCACTGAGGCGGCCGACTTCGCTTTGGTCCAGGGGTACGACCCCGACCGCCAGGCCCTCGAGCTCTGCCTGGAGGACGGCGAGCGGGGTACGCAGCTCGTGGGCCAGGTCGGCCACCAGGGCCTTGCGCAAGGAGTCCTCGCGCTGCAAAGACTCCGCCAAAGTGTCAAAAGCAGCGGCGAGCTCGGACAGTTCGCCTGTGGCCCTGAGCGCCCCGACCCGGCTCTTGCGGTCACCGGTGGCCAGGCGCCTGGCCGCCCGGGTCAAGGAGCGCACCGGCGCCACCAGCCGACGCGACCCGACGACACCCACGGCGAAGGCACCGACCAGGGCGAGGCCCGCCGCCAGCAGCATCGAGGCCTCGATGGAGCGCCGGAAGGTGATCTCCTCCGGCGTCAGGCCCGACTTGGGGAGGCCCAGCCTGGCGACGGCCACTTCCTTCCCCCCGACGACGATGGGGACCTCGTGTGATATGACCGGTCCCCTGGGAGGCGCGACCCGCAAGGCCACCCTGCTGCCGGCACGTACCTCGAGGCCGACACCGACCGTCTTAGCCACGTCCCTGGCTGGCACTAGGTCCTCGGGCAGCAACCTTGGGTCGTCCAGGTACGCAGAGCGGACAGACGCGACGATGGCCTGCGTGGTCGAAGCCTCGTTCTCCTGGCCGGCGTTCATGACGTCGATGTCGGCGAAGACAAGCGTCAGCACTCCAAACAGCACTACCGAAACGAGCGCGATGGCCGCCGACCCCGCGACCAGGCGGCGGCCGAGGGGGCCGAGCCACTCGAAGTAGCGCCGCCCGGGCTCGGCCACGCCTCAGCGATCCCGCTTGAGGGCGAGGCGGTAACCGACACCGA
>DAHWQF010000191.1 GCA_027334785.1 Acidimicrobiaceae bacterium | reverse complement strand
CCAAGTTGTCGGTTGCTGGGTTTGGCCCCGCCGGGTGGCAACAAAGACGGCGGGCTAGCGAAACCCGCTGTCCACGTGCGCCGGCGCAGGCCGCAAGAACTGGACGGCTCGCGCCCATAGACCTCAGGCGGACGGTCTACACGGGGTCCGCCCCGACCAAGATCTGGCTGGTCCCTTCCCCCCGAAAACATCGCCAGCACTGCCCCTTAGTTGTGAGGGCCCTTTTCGAAATGGGCCACACGACGAGGAGGTCGATGATGAGCAATACAGCACAAGAGCACACAGGGCTCGACAAGGTAGCGAGCCCCGGCACCGAGCGCTGGCTTCGAGGGAGAGCAGGCAGCGACCCCTACGTCGTCTCTGTGCCCGAGGCCGCCAGGCTTCTCGGCATATCCAAGGACCTGGCTTACGACCTGGCTCGCCGGGGCGAACTACCGGGGGCCTTCCAGCTCGGGCGCCGTTGGCGCGTGAGCCTCATCCGGCTCCGGGCCGCGGTGCACGGGCCCAAGGACAGCGTTGCCCAGGAAATTGGCTAGAGCCCGCGGTCATGCGCTCGGAGCTGGCCGCCTACTCGCCCGTGGTCGGCTTCTTGCGCCGCAACACCAGCCCGCCCAGCAACTCAGCCGCCGCTCTGTCGCGCTCCGCCACCACGTGCGAGTACACCCGCAAGGTGATCGCCGGGTCCGCGTGCCCGAGCCGGCCCGCGACCGTGCGCACATCGATCCCCGCGGCGATCGCTTGGGTGGCGGTGAAATGGCGCAGGTCATGGAACCGGGTGTGGACACCGACTTCGTGGGCCAACCGCCAGTAGGTCCGTCCCAGGCTGTCAGGCAGGTAAGGCTCCGAGCCGTCCGCGTAGGTCGAAAGAACGTAGGCGTCGGGTACCAACTCCACCCCGACTTCGCCGGCGTACTTCTCCTGCCCTACCCGCCGCTCTGCGAGGAGGGCAACCGTGGCTGGGTCCAGGGCGACATCGCGGTGCTGGTGGGTCTTGGTGTCGCCTTCCCACCGTTGGCCGCCTCGGGTCGTGAGCGACCGGCTCACGCGCACGGTGCCCTGCTCCAGGTCTACGTCACTCCACCTGAGCGCACACAACTCCCCGCGACGCATGCCGGTGACGGCCGCCAGCGCCATAGCTGTCGCCAGGACGGCATCACCCTTGGCGGTGGCCGCCTCTATGAGCCGGATCACGTCGTCGACAGCTGGAGCGGTCACCTGAGCCTGCCTGGTGGCCGGCGGGCTTGCCTTGTCGGCCGGGTTGGTGCCGATCAGCCCCCACTTCACCGCTCGTCCCAGCGAGGCGTGCAGCAGCGCGTGGTTGCGGCGCACCGACGCCGGCGACAAGCCGCGCTCCAAGAGGGAGCGGTAGAAGGCGTCGATGTCGCGAGCCGTGAGCTTGTCGAGGCGCTTCGTCCCGAGCGCAGGCAGGATGTCGTGGCGTGCCAATCGGCGGTACTCATGGACCGTCCGAGGCGTCCTCTGCGGCGCGATATCTTCCAACCATCGCTCCACCAGCTGGGCGAGCGTCATGGGCTGCCCGGCGACCACCTGGCCGTCCGAAACGCCGGATACCAGCTGGGCGAGCGCCCGCTGGGCGTCGCGCTTGTTGCCTCGGATTGTCCGGTTGATATGGCGGGTCTGCCCGTCACTGCCTCGACCCGCGAAAGCCCTTATCAGCCACCGGCCGGGTGCCCGCTCGACGATGGTGCCCTGCATTCGGCGCCCCCTTCTCTCGGAGCCCAGTTGCACAGCTGTTGCACAGACCCGTTGTTGCACAAATGTTGCACCGGTCAGCCTACCGGAAAGGAGGCCAAGTCGCCGAGTGCTGCATTCCACCTGTTCAGAAGGTGTGGGCCGGGAAGGATTCGAACCTCCGTAGGCGTCAGCCGGCAGATTTACAGTCTGCTCCCTTTGTCCGCTCGGGCACCGACCCTCGAGGGCTCTCAGCCCTCGACACCAAGCTAGCGTGTTGGACATGCCAACGTTCGACGTCGTGTCGCAGGTGGACATGCAGGAGGTACGTAACGCCGTGGACCAGGCGACGCGCGAGCTCGGCACCCGGTTCGACTTCCGGGGCACCGGCTCGAGCCTCGAGCTCGCCGGCCACGAGCTCACTTTGCGCTCAGCGAGCGAGGAGCGCCTGAAGGCCGTGATGCAGGTGCTCGAGGAAAAGCTCGTGCGCCGGAAGGTCTCGCTGAAAGCCCTCGACCCAGGGAAGGTCGAGGAAGCTGCTAAGGGCACAGTCCGTCAGTTGGTCACCTTGAAGGCGGGGATAGGGACCGACCAGGCTCGCGCCATCAACAAGTTCATCAAGGACAATGCGCCCAAGGGGGTGTCCTCGTCCACCCAGGGGGACCAGGTCCGGGTGTCGGCGAAAAAGCGCGACGACCTCCAGGCAACGATTACTGCCCTGCGCGAGCACGACTTCGGGCTACCGCTACAGTTCGAGAACTTCCGGGACTGAGGCGGCGCTCGGCCGCCCGGGCTTATGCAGCTGTGCTGCGTCACGGACCGGCACAGACTACGCCCAGCCGGTACGGGCCGATCAGATCACTCAGTTGGCAACAGTGCCGTCAGAAACGCTGTGCCCACTGCTTCGAACGCAGCCTCTTGATGCGCTCGTCGGTGGGCGGGTGGTCGCTGAACCACTTGGCGAAGCTCGTGCGCCGGCCCCGGAGCGGGTTGACGATAAAGAGGCCAGCCATCTCGCGTGGTACCACCATTGGCACCCGACCGGAAGCGATCTCGAGCTTGCTGAGCGCCGAGGCGAGCGGCTCCCCGTCGCCGATGAGCCGGGCACCGTCCCTGTCCGCCTCGTACTCGCGGCTCCTGGATAGGGCCAACTGGAGAAGGACGGCGGCCAGGGGGGCCAGGATCATCATGGCGAGGAGGCCGAATATGTTTTCCTCGGTGTTGCGCCGTCCGCCCCCGCCACCAAAGCCCCCGAAGAAGAGGCCGCTCCAGGCCGCCATGCGAGCCAGGAACGTGATGCCCATGGCGATGGACGCGGCAATAGAAGAGATCAGGATGTCCCGGTTGCGCACGTGCGAGATCTCGTGGGCAAGTACGCCGCGCAGCTCGGACCAGGTGCAGATCTCCAGGATGCCCTGGGTGACGGCCACCGCCGCGTGTTTCGGGTTGCGGCCGGTGGCAAAGGCGTTCGGCTGTGCTGCTGGCGAGACATAAAGCCGTGGCATTGGCATACCGGCACGGGTGGTCAGGTCCCGCACGATCTCGTAGTACTGGGGCATCTGCGCCTCGGAGACGGGCACCGCCCGGGCAGCTGCGATCGCCACCCGGTCCGAGAACCAGTAAGAGCCCCCCACAAAGAGGAGCCCGATGACAAGGCCGATGATCAATCCCTGCTGGCCCCAGAAGGCGCCGATGCCGAGGCAAAGCCCACCGAGCAGCGCCAACAGGACGACGGTCTTTAGGTTGTTGCGGTTCATGTTCGTTCGTAACCTCTCACTAAAAGGGTACCAGCGGTAGCTGAGAAGACTCTGGGCAGGTCCGAGGGTTGTCGGTCACCTCCGCGGGAGGCCGGAGGAAAGGATGGCCGTCACTCGTAGTAGCCGGAGTGGATGTAGAGGGTGGGGATGCCCTCGGAGCGGAACATCTCCACGTTACGCAGGTCGTCTTCCACACATAGCGCCACTTGCAGCCCGTTCGCGCGCACAGCGCGCACTGCCTCCTGCTTGAAGTGGCGGGCGGGCCGCCGGTCGCCGTCCTTGCGCATTACGAGAAGGTCCCAGCGCAGTTGGTGGCGGTCGAGCCAGCCGAGGGTCGAGGCGCGGATACGGGCGGGCCGGGCGGTCAGGAGCACTATGCACAGTTCGGGGGCCAGGAGGTGGAGGAGGGTGGCGACCTCGTCTATCAGGGGGTCGTCACCCGAAGCTGCGAAGAAGGCCTCCCAGTCCGGGCGTGGGCCTCTCAGGTGGTGCTGGCGCGAAGCGGCGTCGGAGAGCACGCCATCGAGGTCGAACACCACACCGCCCCCCTCGAGCGGTCCCCGGTGCCACGTCCAGAGCGAGCCCAGGACCTCTGTTGCTCCCATGTCTGGCTCGTCCACAGGGCCACAATAAGGACTGCGGGCCAGCCGGCGCGCCTGGTGCGCCCTTAGGCCACCCCCGTGGCCAGCCACCCGCACCGCCGGCGCCGTGGCGCCGCACGGCTCGCCACCGGGCGCCCTGCGCCGACGGTTCCTACGCCGACGGTGCCTACGCCGACGGTGCCTACGCCGACCAGGGAAGGGCTATGGCGTGCGCCCAGGAAAGCACGGGCGTGGACACACCGGCAAAGACCGTGAACACCACGCACACGGCGATCACCGCAGCCGTGGCAGCCGGCACCCGGACACGGGCGTGAGGCGGCGGCCGGAGGGCCAGCGCCCGGTCGCGAGCCGAGAGACCGGCGGTGACGATCGCCTGCAGGTCGGATCCCGAATAGGCACGGCCCCCGCTTGCGGCCCAGCCCGAGCCGCCCGGTTCGCTCTCGGGCCCTCCGTCAGAGGGACCGCCGCCCGCCGTCGCCGCCCCAGGCCCGCCCGTCGTGCTCAAGCTCACGGCACCGCCGGTAGGAGCACCCGAGCCTTCCGGGGCGAGGAACATGATGAGCGCCACCCGTAAGTAGAAAAACGCCGCCACCGCGGCCCCGAGCATCCCGATCAGGGCCAGTTCGTACTGGCCCTGACCCAGTACTGCCTCGATCACGACCCACTTCCCGAGGAACCCGCTCGTCAGCGGGATGCCCGCCTGCCCCAACATGAGCACGAGCATGGCGCCGGCGAGCCAGGGGCTACGCGAAGCCAGCCCCCGTACCGCCGAGAGGTCGTTCCTTGCTTCACCCCGGCCCTGGAGCACGCCCACGATCGCGAAGGTGCCGATCACCATAAAGGTGTAGGTGAACAGGTAGAACGCAACGGCGCGTACGCCTTGGGCGGTACCCGCCTGCAGCCCGATCAGCACGTAGCCCGCCTGGCTGATAGACGAGTAGGCGAGCATCCGCTTCAAGTCCACCTGCACGAGCGCCAATACCGAGCCGAAGACCACCGAGAGGGTGGCGAGCACCCAAATGATCGGCCTCCAGGTCGATTCGAGGGTCGGCAAGGCGAGCATGAGCACCCGTAGGAGCCCGGCAAATCCAGCTGCCTTGGCCACGGCCGCCATGTACCCGACAAAGGGGGTGGGCGCGCCCTGGTAGACGTCGGGTGACCAAAAGTGGAACGGCACGGCCGCCACCTTGAAACCCAGCCCGACGATGACGAGGACCATGCCCCCCAGCAACACCCCGTTTTGGAAGAGGGCGTTGTCGGCGAGGAAGCTCACGACGCCCAGGTACTGGAGCGAGCCCGTGGCGCCGTATATGAGCGCGGCACCATAGATGAATATGGCTGAGGCGAGCGAGCCGAGGATGAGGTACTTGAGCCCGGCCTCCCCCGAGGCAGCCCGCCAACGGTGGTAGGCAGACATGGCGTACAACGAGATCGAGAGGATCTCGAGGCCGAGGAAAAGCGTGACGAAACCGGCCGCGTCGGCCATCAGGACGGCCCCGAGCGAGCACGAGAGCATGAGCACGTAGGGTTCGGGCCCGTCGAGGCCCTCCCGCTCTAGGTAGCTGTCCGATATTGCCGCCCCGGCCACGGTGGCGACGCCGAACAAGACGGCGAAAAAAGCTCCCATGTGGTCGTAGAAGAGCTGGTCGCCGAGCGTGACGGGTGTGACAGAGGAGCCGTTTAGCTGCTGCCACTGCACGAGCCCGTCGACCACAGTCCCCACGCCTGCCGCCACCGTAAGGGCCGCCCACAACCCCCGGTACGGGCGCTTGGGCAGCACAGCCGAAAGGACCAGCACCACCAACACTCCGCCACCCAGGACGAAAAACGGGACCAGCGCGGCGTAGTTGATCGAGATGTGGATGGAGCCCTTGGCCGTGCACAGCCCGGTTATCTTGCCGGTGATGTCATTTATCGTGCAGCCGGCGGCTACTAGGTGGGTGCTCACTTGGCCCCTCCCCTGGTGGCCGGCTTGGCCGCAGCAGTCTTGGCGGCCGCCGGCCCCGACGGGGCCACCACCTCGACCACCTGGTCCTTCGGCACGACAAAGGTCCCGCGGCCCCGGGCCTTGGCCGGGATCTTGAGGCCGGGGTTGGCGGCTTCAATGTGGGCAACGAGGTGGTCCACCGACGGCTCGATGCGAGAGAGCACGGGCTGGGGGTACACGCCGATGAAGATTATGGCCGCGAGGAGTGGGGCCACAGCAGCTCGTTCGGCCCAGGTCATGTCCCGCACAGTTGCGTTGACCGCCCGGGCGGGGCCGTGGAACACCCTTTGGTAAGCCCACAGCAAATAAATGGCGCCGAACACAGCGCCGCTCGTGGCGACCACTGCCCACCACCGGTGGGTGATGAAGGTCCCGATGAGGACGAGCAGTTCTCCGATAAAGCCGTTGAGCCCGGGCAGGCCCATGTCGGCTAGGACCACCGCCATGAAGACCCAACCGAGGACGGGAGCGACTGCCTGAAGCCCGCCCAGTTGGGAGAAGGCGTAGGTGCGCCGGCGCTCCCACACCATCCCGACGAGCAGGAAGAGGGCGCCGGTCACCAGCGTGTGGTTGATCATCTCGACGATCCCGCCCGT
>DAHWQF010000190.1 GCA_027334785.1 Acidimicrobiaceae bacterium | reverse complement strand
CGAGCGCCGTGATCACCCGGGCCAGCGCCGCGCTGCGGCCGGCGAAGAGGTCGTCGAGCGACGGGCGGCCGTCGCGAGCCAGGTCCACGTCGCACTCCTCGACCAGGACATTGGCCATCCTCGCCAACCCGAGGGCTTGGCCGTGCGCCGGCGAGAAGATGTGGCGCACGCCGTAGGCCTCCAGTTCGGCTATCTCCGGCGCGACGATCACGCCTCCCCCGCCGCCGTACACCCGTACGTCACCCCGGCCCTCCGCCCGCAGCCGGTCCACCAGGTACTCGAAGTACTCCACGTGGCCGCCCTGGTACGAGCTCACGGCGACCCCCTGCACGTCTTCTTCGACCGCGGCCGCCACCACCTCTTCGACGCTACGGTTGTGGCCTAGGTGGACCACCTCGGCACCTTGGGAGACGAGCAGCCTGCGGACCAGGTTGATCGCCGCGTCGTGGCCGTCGAAGAGGCTGGCCGCGGTCACGAAACGCACCGGGTACCGGGGGACGTGGAGCCGGCGCCGGCGCTCTCCGGCCGGTGCCAGAGTGGCACTCATGAGAACAACGATAGTTTGATGTCCAAGTAATTTCTACGGTGCAGTTTGAGAGGAGAAAAAGTTGGCAGGTTCGGTGGTCCTCTCGGGAGCCCGCACCCCCATGGGCAAGCTCGGCGGGGCGCTCGCTCCATTGTCCCCGGTCGAACTCGGGGCCGCGGTCATCGCCGAGGCGCTGCGGCGGGCAGGCGTGCCTCCGGGCGCAGTCGGCCAGGTTCTCATGGGCCAGGTGCTCCAGGCCGGCCAGGGCCAGAACCCGGCCCGCCAAGCGGCCGTGCGGGCCGGCGTGCCCATGGACGTTCCGGCTATGACCCTCAACAAGGTGTGCCTCTCGGGCCTCTCGGCGCTCCACCTGGCCGACCTCATGATCTCGGCCGGCGAGGCCGACGTCGTGGTGGCCGGCGGCATGGAGTCCATGTCGCAGGCGCCTCACTTCGTGGCCGGCCTCCGTCCCGGGCTCCGCTACGGGGACGCCGCCCTGGTAGACGTGATCGCGTCCGACGGCCTGTCCTGCGCCTTCGACGGGATCGCCATGGGCGCGGCCACCGACCGGGACGCCGCCGCGGCGGGGGTCGGACGCCAGGAGCAGGACGCCTTTGCCGCCCGTTCCCACGAACTGGCCGCCGCGGCCACCAAGTCCGGGCGCCTAGCCGAGGAGACGGTGCCGGTCAGTGTGCCCCGCCGGCGGGGCGAAGCGGTCGAGGTCAGCCAGGACGAGGGCATAAGGCCCGAGACCTCGCTCGAGAAACTGGCAGCGCTGCCGCCGGCCTTCTCGGAGGGCGGCACCATAACCGCCGGCAACGCGAGCCAGATCTCCGACGGAGCAGCCGCTCTCGTGGTCGCCTCCCGCCAGGCTGCCCGCCGGCTGGGAGCAGAGCCCCTGGCCGAAATCGTGTCCTACGGCCAGGTCGCCGGCCCCGACACCAACCTGCTCACTCAGCCGTCGCGCGCCATCGCGGCCGCCCTCGCCCGGGCCGGGCTGTCGGTGGGGGACCTCGAGGTCATAGAGGTAAACGAGGCGTTCGCCGCCGTGGTGGTGGCTTCGGCGAGGGACCTCGGCGTGCCGGTGGAGGCGCGCAAACCAATGTTCAACCCCAACGGGGGCGCCATCGCCCTCGGCCACCCCCTCGGGATGTCGGGGGCGCGCCTCGCCCTCACCCTGGCCTACGAGCTGCACAACCGCGGCGGCCTCGGCGCAGCCGGGCTCTGCGGCGGGGGCGGCCAGGGCGACGCCGTCGTGCTGCGGGCGCTATGAAGGGAGAAGGCGGCGCCGGCCCTGACCCTCGCGCCGGCACCGAGGCCAGCACCGGGGGCAGCACCGGGAGCAGCACCGTATCCATCGAACGGCGGGGCAAGGTGGCCCTCCTCCGGATCGACCGGCCCCGGGTCAACGTTCTCTCGCTTGGTGTCCTGGCCGAACTGCACGAGGCCATCCGCACCTTGACCGTCGACCTTCCCGGAGCGCTCGTCGTCACCGGAACCGAGCGCGCCTTTTCGGCGGGGGCCGACATCTCAGAGTTCGGCGGGCCCGAGCGGGCCGGAGAGTTCGCCGGCGCCTTCGCCGCCACCCTGGACGCCTTGGCGGCCCTCCCCCGGGCGACGGTCGCCGCCATCGCCGGGCCGGCGCTCGGCGGCGGGCTCGAACTGGCCCTGGCCTGCGACTTCCGCCTCGCCGCCGAGGGGGCGCGCCTCGGCCTCCCAGAGGTCCTCCTCGGGGTCATCCCGGGCGGGGGCGGGACGCAGCGCCTGGCTCGCCTGGTTGGCCCGGCCAAGGCCAAGCAGCTCTTGCTGACCGGCCGCTACCTGGGTGCCGAGGAGGCGTCCGAACTCGGGCTGGTGGACCAGGTGGTGCCGCCGGCCCACCTCCTCGACGAGGCCCTCGGGCTCGCCTCCCGCCTCGCCGCCGGGGCCGTGCTGGCGCAGGGCCTCGCCAAGCGGGCCGTTGACGAGGGCTCCGAGCTCCCGTTGGCCGAGGGGCTCCGGCTGGAGCGCGAGCTCTTCGTCGAGGTCTTCAAGACCCGCGACGCCGAGATCGGGGTGCGCTCGTTCCTGGAGCAGGGGCCGGGTAAGGCCGAGTTCACTGGCGAGTGACCGGGCTCCGGCTCGCCGCCGGCGGTCGCTGGCGGGGTCGGCGCGCTGCGGGTGCCGGCGCCCCGCCGGCGGTCGTCACCGCGGCGGGTCACCCCGACACCCCGACACGAAAGCATCCCGAGAACTGATGAACGTGATCTGCCTGGGGCCACTTTCACTAGAAAGACAGCCATTTTTATCGTTCGAAACTGGTGGATGTGGGCTATGGCGATCCAGGTTCATTAGTTTGCGGGCGCTGACCGGGCCCATCGCGCGCGGAGCACGCCCGGAGCCCGAAGCAGCTCGGCCCCGCGAACCACGCCGGCCCCTAGTCAGGATGGAACGGCCGGCTGCTGCCAGCAACTTCGTGGGTCAACCACCCGAAGATGGCAGGAGCCACATGCGGAGGAAGTCCTTCCGCAGACCTTCACCGGTAACGCTGAGCAAAAGGAGCCGACCGTCCCATGACCAGTATCGCTCGTCATGACCTCACTTGGGTAGGCCTTGACGTCCACAAGATCTCGATCTCTGCCGCCGTCATCCGTCCCGGCAGGGACACAGCCGAGGTGACGAACCTGATGGCTGACGATGCCTCGGTGCGCAAGTTCTTCTCCCACCAAGGGCCTCCCGACGGTCTGCGGGTCTGCTACGAGGCCGGCCCGACGGGCTACGACCTGCAGCGCAAGCTGGCGGGGATGGGCATCAACTGCCAGGTCGCCGCTCCCTCTCTCATCCCCAAGGCCCCGGGGGACAGGGTGAAGACGGACCGAAGAGACGCGAGGCGCCTGGCCAGGTTGTACCGCGCCGGCGAGCTCGTGATGATCAGGGTCCCGACGCCGCAAGAAGAGGCGGTGAGGGACCTATGCCGGGCGAGGGCCGACATGGTCGCCGACCTGACCCGGGCGCGCAACCGGCTCGGCAAGTTCCTGCTCCGCCACGGGCAGGTGTGGGCCGGGGCGACGGCGTGGACCGTCCAGCACCGGCACTGGCTCGCCTCCCGCCACTTCGAGGACAAGGCGCTGCGCCTCACCTTCTCCCACTACATGGCCGTCTTGGAGGAAAGGGAGGCCGACCTCGAGGCCACGACGGTGGACCTCGTGCCCTATTACACCAAGGCCCCGTTCGATGACGCCGTGCTCCGGCTGTCTTGCTACCGGGGCGTCGACCGGCTGGGGGCGCTCACGGTCGCCTCGGAGGTCTGCGACTTCAGGCGTTTTGGCAAGGGCGAGCACTTCGCCAGCTTCACCGGCCTGGTCCCTGGCGAGCACTCGAGCGGGGGCTCCGTGCACCGCACGGGGCTCACCCACGCCGGCAACGCCCACCTGCGCCACCAGCTGTGCGAGTCCGCCTGGGCCTACACGCACCGCCCGGGCGTGGGTGCCCGGTTACTGGCCCGCCAGGAGGGGGCGCCGCCTGCGACCGTGGCGCGCGCCTGGGCCGCCCAGCAGCGCCTCTCCCGCCGCTTCCGCGCCCTCAGCTCGCGCAAGAACGTGGCCAGCGTGGTGGCTGCCGCCGTGGCCAGGGAGCTCGCCTGCTTCTTGTGGGCCGAGATGGTCTCATAGGGCAAGTGGCCTCCTCCATGCCGGTGCTGGCCGGCAGGTGCCACGCCCTCCCGGCGGCGTCAAGGCCACGCTGCGGGACGCCGCCACGGTGGGCGCCGGCAAAGCCGTCGGCTCACTTCGTTCGCCTCGCCCAGCGGGCTCCGTGTCCTCGCTCAGAGGGCCTTGACCCCGCCTCCAGGCGTGGCATGGGGCTCGTCAGCGAAGCGATGCAGGGGCATCGCTTCGTACGAAGCGAAAACCCAATGGTGGAGGAGCCATTTTCCATCACCAGCCTCGGTCGCCCAAAGCCGGTGAGCCGGTGACCGAGGGCCCCACAGCACGCCGGGGCGCCGCCGCGGCAGGGCTGATCCCCGAGCCACCTATGTGCCATGGGCCAAGTTCCCAGCGGCACGAAGCTAGTCAGGGGCAACTTCCTGCGTACGCCCGACTTGTGAGAACCCACGAATATCAGAGTGGCGGTCAACCGGCCTTTCGCCAATTGGCCCACGGCCAACCGGCCCACGTAGCCCCGGCGTGCTGTCGAGCCCTTGGGGCAAGGCCCCCTCCAGAGGGGCGAAGCCGCACCAGACGATCAGAAGCTGGCGCCAGATCTACACGGCATCGCGGACAACGCTGGTTGTTTCGCGCTCTCGGATCAGGTCGGATGGCTGATTTGACAAGCCGTTCCATATCAGGTGGCTGGTGTCTTTCGCGCAGCTGACGGCAGCCGCTTTCACGTCGATTCCGAGCGCCTTTGAGCCCCAGTAGCGGCCCAGGCTGAGCCCGAGACCAAGGCGGCTGCTGCCTCCTATTGGCGCGGCCGTCCCCTGGGGGGCGGCCGCAACGGGGGAGGTAGCCACCAGGCGCTGAAATTCGCGACGACCCCAAGTGCTGTGCGAGAATTACAAGCGTGTTACTTCCCCGCTTGGACGGGACGGGTCTATGGGCCTCGGCCTCGCTAGCCGCCAGGGCAACTTGTTAGACGACTTGGAACGGTTCTGTGAGGAGGCCCTCGCCGAGGGCTCGGTCTACTCGCTGCTGCACCGCGAGCGCGACAAGCTCTTCCCGGACGAGTTCTTCTCCGACCTCTTCTCCGACAAGGGCCGCCGTTCGGTACCACCTTCTGTGGTGGCGGTCGTCATGGTGCTCCAGCGCCTGGCCGGCCTGTCGGACCGGGAGGCCGTCGAGCACTACGCCTTCGACGCCCGCTGGCGCTATGCGGCAGGCGTCGGTGGCTAGGGCTGTTGCGGTTGGCCGAGCTTCGCCCACACAGTGCTGGTCGACATGCGCGCCAGGCTGGGCCGCCGGCGTGGTGCCCGGTGAGGGCGAGGAACACCTCGTCGAGCGTCGGCCGGCGGAGGGTTATGTCCTCGATGCCCACGCCGGCGCCGACCAAGCCGGCGCTGGCGGCCGGCAGTAGCGCGGGGCCGTCCGGGCAGGGCACGGAGGCCCGCCGGGTGGCCGTGTCCACCTCCACGTCGTTGTTGCCGGCGCCGAGGCCGCGGAGCACTGTCACGGCCGCTTCGAGGCCCCCGGCGTCGCGGGTGTGCACCTCGATGCGGTCGAGGCCCACGCGGCTTTTCAGTTCGGCTGGCGTCCCCTCCGCTATTACCTTGCCCGCTTCGACGATCACGATGCGCTGGGCCAACTGGTCGGCTTCGTCCAGGTACTGGGTCGTGAGGAGGACCTCGGTCCCCGAGGCGACGAGGTCCCTGATCGCGTCCCAAAGTTCTATGCAGCTGCGGGGGTCGAGCCCCGTAGTCGGCTCGTCCATCAGCAAAAGGCGCGGCGCCCCCACGAGGCTGGCCCCGAGGTCGAGGCGCCGGCGCATCCCGCCCGAGTAGGTCTTGACGGGCCGGTCTGCCGCTTCGGAGAGCCCGATGCGCTCGAGCACCCCGGCTGCGGCAACTCGCGCCTGGCGGTGGCCTTGGCCGTAGAGCCGGGCCACCATCACCAGGTTTTCTCTCCCGGTCATGGTCGGCTCGACGGCGGCAGACTGGCCGGCGAGGCCGATCATCCGGCGGACGGCCATAGGGTCGCCCGAGGCGTCGTGGCCGAGCACCTGGAGCTTTCCTGCGTCTGGCCGGAGCAGCGTGGCGACGGCCCGTACGAAGGTGGTCTTGCCGGCCCCGTTCGGGCCGAGCACGGCGGTCACCTGGCCGGCCGGGACACGGAGGTCGAGGCCGTCCAGAGCGGTAATTTTCCTGAAGCGTTTGACGAGGCCGGTTGCCTCGATGAGATCTGGCATGGTTAGGCGTCCCTTTCTGTCCGTGCTGCCCGAAAGGAACGCCTACGCTGGTAGTTGCCACATGCGAGCGCAGGGCCTCCGGGCCTTGTGTTTCGTGGAACAGCCCTGGGGCCGCGTGCGCCAACAGGCGGCCCCGGGGCTGGCTGGGTAAGTCTCAGTCGGCCGAGGGAGCCTCCTTTCCCCGAGGCAAATTCCGCCAACGTTCCGTGAGATCCTCGACCGCCCGCAGGCTCCG
>DAHWQF010000018.1 GCA_027334785.1 Acidimicrobiaceae bacterium | reverse complement strand
CCGCCGCCCGTAAGTCTTCTTGACCGCCTCTTTCACCTTCTCCATGGCCTTGCTTTGCTCGAGCACACCCGAAATAGCGAAAAAACAAGCCTGGAGCACCGTGTTGACGCGGTTGCCAAGCCCGACCTCGCGGGCGATGCGGCTGGCGTCGACCACGTAGAGCTGGATCTCCTTTTCCAGGATCCTCTCCTGGACAGGCCGGGCGAGGGCGTCCCAGACCTCGTCCGGCGGGTACTCGCAATTGAGCAGCAGGGTTGCCCCCAGAGCAGCGCGTGCCAGCACCTCTTCCCGCCCGAGGAGGCCGAAGTGGTGGCAGCCGACGAAGCCGGCCTGGCCCACCAGGTAGGGCGCCCATATCGGGTCGGGGCCAAAACGCAGGTGCGAGATCGTATAGCCACCAGACTTCTTCGAGTCGTAGACGAAATAACCCTGGGCGTAGAGCCCCTCGTCGCCCAGGATCTTGATCGTGTTCTTGTTGGCACCGACGGTGCCGTCAGAACCGAGGCCAAAAAACAGCGCCCGCAGCGTGCCAGGGGGCTCGATGTCGAGCCCGGCGTCGTAGCCGATGCTCGTGCCCGAAACGTCGTCGGTTATCCCCACCGTGAAACGGCGGCGAGGCTCCGCCCGCCCCAGTTCGGCAAAGACGCCGGCGGCCATCCCAGGGGTGAACTCCTTGGAGGAGAGCCCGTAACGCCCGCCCGTGACGAGAGGCATCACCTCCCGCTCGCCCCTGGCGTAGGACTCGGCCAGCGCGCCGAGGACGTCCAAGAAGAGGGGCTCACCAAACGAACCGGGCTCCTTGGTCCGGTCGAGCACAGCTACACGCCGGACCGTGGGAGGCAGCGCAGCGAGCAGAGCGGCCGCGGGGAACGGCCGGTACAGGCGTACCGCGACCATGCCTACGCGCTCTCCCGCTGTTGTCAGGTGCCTGACTGTCTCCCGAAGGGTCTCCGCTCCCGAGCCCATGGCCACCACTACGCGCTCGGCCTCGGGGTGCCCGTAGTAACCCACCACGTGGTAGCGGCGCCCGGTACGCTCGCCGAGCTTCCCCATCGCCTCCTCGACAATGGCCGGGACCCGCTCATAGTAAGGGTTGACGGTCTCGCGGGCCTGGAAGTACACGTCGGGGTTTTGCGACGTGCCCCGGATAAAGGGGTGCTCAGGGGACATGGCCCGGCGGCGGTGGGCGAGGACCAGTTCCGTGGGCACCAGAGCCCGCAGGTCATCGTCGGAGAGCAGTTCGATCGTGTTGAGCTCGTGGGAGGTGCGGAAACCGTCGAAGAAGTGTACGAAGGGAACTCGCGCCACCAGCGTGGCGGCTTGGGCCACCGCCGCCATGTCATGGGCCTCCTGCACCGAGGCGGAAGCGAGCATGGCAAAACCGGTCTCCCGTACCGCCATCACGTCTTGGTGGTCCCCAAATATAGAAAGAGCCTGGGCGGCAAGGGCGCGGGCGGCCACATGGATGGTGGCCGGCG
This sequence comes from Acidimicrobiaceae bacterium, assembly GCA_027334785.1. Taxonomy (GTDB): domain Bacteria; phylum Actinomycetota; class Acidimicrobiia; order Acidimicrobiales; family Palsa-688; genus JAJZYO01. The sequence goes on along the minus strand of DAHWQF010000018.1, from coordinate 14,289 downwards.
TGAGCTCCCCGGCGATCTTGTACATGTTCGGGATCATGAGCAACAAGCCCTGGGACGCGGTGAAAGTGGTCGACAGCGCCCCGCCTTGGAGGGCACCGTGCAGGGCCCCCGCTGCCCCGCCTTCGCTTTGCATCTCGATCACCGAGGGGATGCTCCCAAAGACGTTGCGCTGCCCCTTGGCCGACCACTCGTCGGCCAGTTCGGCCATCGGCGAAGACGGGGTTATCGGGAATATGCAGCACAGCTCGTTCAGCCGGTAAGCGACCGAAGCAGTCGCCTCGTTGCCATCTACCGTCGCCCTCATTTGCCTCTCCAAACCCCTGCTGGCTCGGGGACCATCTCTATCGCATGCACCGGGCATTGCTCGAAGCAGATCGCGCACCCCGTGCAGCGGTCATAATCGAAACGGTACCTGTTACCCGGCCCGAGCTTTATGACCGCGTCCTCCGGGCAGGCCCCATAGCAGCCGTCGCACTCGAAGCAGTTCCCGCAGGACAGGCAGCGTCCTGCCTCATATGCCGCCTCCTTTTCGGACAGGCCGCCCACAACCTCGAAGAAGTCCGAGAGCCGCTCCCCCGGTGGGCGCTCAGGCTGGGACCGCGGGGCAAAGTCGCCGAAGTACCACAGGTGCAGACCGGCGAAGCTGGCCTCGGGGTGCTTCGGCCGGACGCTGGCTGCCTCGCCCCGGAGCCAGGCGTCGATGTTGCGAGCGGCCTTTTTGCCGTGGCCGACGCCGACGGTCACCGTGCGTTCTGCCGGCACCATGTCCCCGCCGGCGAAGACCCCCGGGCAGCCGGTCATCATGGTGGAAGACACGTTCACCGTCCCGTCCCGGGCAAACTCCACGCCGGGCACGGAACGCAAGAAGGCCGTGTCGGTGTCCTGGCCGAGCGCGAGGATCACGGTGTCCGCGGCGAGGGTCTCGAAACGTCCCGTCGGCCGGGGGAAACCGGTCTCGTCGAGCTCCATGACCTCGACGGTCATCTCGGGCCCCTCGAAGGCGGAGATCGTGCGGAGCCAGTTGATCCGCACGCCTTCGCGTTCGGCGTCGGCGGCTTCTTCCTCGTGGGCGGGCATCTGAGCGCGCGTCCGGCGGTAGACGATCGTCGTGTCCGAGGCCCCGAGACGGCGGGCCACGCGGGCCGCGTCCATCGCCGTGTTGCCCCCGCCGTAGACAGCCACCCGGCGGCCGACAACAGGGCGCTCGCCGCTCGCCACCTCCTTCAGGAAACCGATCGCGTCGATGATCCGGGCGGTGTCGCCGGCAGGGATGTCGACCCGTCTAGACAGGTGGGCGCCCACGGCCACGAAAACTGCGTCGAAGGCACCTTCACGGCGCTCGGCCTCCAGATCTGTCACCCTGTGGGAGCTGGTCATGCGCACGCCGAGAGCGGCTACGCGGGCTATCTCGGCCTCAAGCACGTCGCGGGGCAGGCGGTAGGCGGGGATGCCAAAGCGCATCATCCCGCCCGGCTCGGGGCCAGCATCGCGGATCTCAACGTCGTGGCCCCGCCGGGCCAGGTGGTAGGCGGCCGACAGGCCGCTTGGCCCGCAGCCGACCACGAGCACCCGCTTGCCGCTCTTCGCCGGCGGGCGGGGGAGCTCCCATTGCTTCTCCAGCGCCAAGTCGCCGAGGAAGCGCTCCACCGCGTGGATGGAAACCGCCTCGTCAAGCTCGGCCCGGTTGCACTTACCTTCGCAGGGGTGGTAGCAGACCCGCCCGTGGACGGCCGGGAAAGGATTGTCCACGACCAGGGCCTTCCATGCCTCTTCGTAGCGGCCCGCCTCGGTGTGAGCGAGCCACGCCTGGACGTTTTCCCCCGCCGGGCAGGTCGCGTTGCAGGGTGGGAGCAGGTCCACGTAGACAGGCCGGCGGGACCGCACCGGGCCGGCCTCGGCCCGTCCGTGCAAGAGATTTGGTAATGAAGCAATATCGCGCGCCAACCTTGCCATCTCGGTCATCTTCGCGCCGTACCGGAGCTCGCCGGTAGGGCCGCTCGGCCCTAAGCACAACGGGCCCTGGGCCCGGGTATCGAACCCGCCGGGCCCAGCTTGGCTATGACGGCATTCTGCGCCGCGCTCAACTGCTGCAGGGCAGGATAACGCCCCGAGGGGCCGGGAACTGCCGTACAACTGGACCGGCACGAAGGCGACCGAAGCGCCGGCGCTCCGCCGCACAGACCGGGCCGCACAGACCGGGCCGCACAGTACGGGCCGCACAGTACGGGCGGTAGCCGGCGCCCTTGGCCTAAGCGCGCCGGCGGCTCGACTCCCTGATCTTCAGCTCAGCCTTGAACAGGTTGACCGATTTCCCCGGCACGGCACCCGAGCCCAGCACGAGCTCGGCACCTTTGCGGCCGATCATTTCGAGAGGTTGGCGGACGCTCGTGAGCGGTGGCCATGCAATGCTCGCCAGTTCGGTGTCGTCGAAGCCCGTGAGCAGTACCTCCTCCGGCACCCGCAACCCCTTGGAGCGCAGGACATCCAGCACCCCGAGGGCGACCGAGTCGTTCGCGCACACGATCGCGTCGGGCAGGTCGCCCTCGTCCACGATCCGCTGGGCCGCAGCCCGCCCCCAGTCCAAAGAGAAGGTGCCCTGGTAAACGCGCTCGGCCGAACGAGCGTGGACCACTTTCACCGCCCGGCGGTAGGCGCGCAGCCGCTCGGCAGCTGTCGAAGCTCTCGAAGTCGAGCTCACGTAAGCGAACCGCCGGCAGCCCTCGGCGATCAAATGTTCGATGACCTCGCTCATGGCTGCCTCCTGGTCGACCCCCACATAAGCCACGTCCGAGACCGCCTGACGGTCTATCTGGACGAGCGGCACCCGGCCGGCGGCCAAGCGGACAGCAGACTGGCTGCTCAGCCGGTCGCACGGGCTGAAGAGGATCCCATCGATGCGGTGGTCGAGGAGGCTCCGCACCAGTTCGGCTTCCTCCCGGACGTCGTCGCCCGAGTCGCAGAGGAGGAGGTGGACGCCGTGGCGGCGCAGTTCGTTCTCGACGGCTTGGATGACTACCGGGAAGAACGGGTTGGCAACGTTGGGCACGACCATCCCCACCGTGCCGGTCGAGCGCGTCCGGAGGGCCTGGGCGACCCTGTTAGCGCGATAGTTGAGCTGTTGTGCAGCAGTAAGGGTCCTGGCGCGCAGATCGGGGTGGACGGGGCGCGTCCCGTGCAGGACGCGTGACACCGTCGCCGGCGAAACCCCGGCGGCCTCCGCGACCTGGCGGATCGTCGGCGGAGAGCTGATCTCGGCCCTACCTCCTCGAGTTGTGGCGCAGCGCTGCCCCTGCAAAGCCGGGCTCCTTGCGCCGTCCCTGCTCGCTGTGTAGCATAACGTCCCTGGATAACGATTTCCAAGGGAGGTCGTGCTTGCCGAGGGAGGGACACTTGGGGGGCATGACCGTGGGCTCTCGCCCGTCGAGGTCCAGCGCAAACGAGGAGACACGATGAGAAAAGTCACAACCACCGTCATGGCCGGGCTGCTCTCCGTCGGCATGCTCGGCGCCGCCAGCACACCCGCTCAGGCGGCGGGGAAGGTCTACAAGGTCGACTTCCTATTCACCGGCTATGCCTACCCCTACTTCGCGCCCATGGCCCAAGGCGTAAGGCAGGCAGCCAAGCACTACCCCAACCTGAGCATCAAGATCATCAACGCCAACAACTCAGGGCCGACCGAGTCGAGCCAGGTGGCAACGGCCGTGGCAGCCGGCGTACAGGGCATCATCCTGAACCCGGTCGAGGAATCGGTGACTGCCGCCGCCCAGAAAGCGGCGGCGGCCGGTATACCGGTCGTCACCATCGACCGCGACATAACTGCACCGTCGGCCCGGATCGCCTTCATCGGCGATAACGACTTCGTCCTCGGCCAGAAGATGACCATGCAAGCGCTCCAGTACCTTGCTGCGCACAAGGTGCCAAAGCCGTGGCACGTCGTGCTGCTCGAGGGGACGCTCGGCTCGAGCACGGCCATCGGGCGGCTCGACGGGGCCTTGGCCGTTCTCAAGCCCTACGAAAAGAGCGGTGCGGTAAAGGTGGTCCTCAACACATCGGCCAACTTCGCCACCAACACAGCCCAGACCGTGATGTCGGCCGAACTGGCGAAGACAACGAACATCCAACTCGTCATCTGCGGCAACGACGCCATGGCGCTTGGCGTGCAGACGGCTCTCAAGGACCACGGCATCGCCAAGGGAAAGGTCCTCGTCACGGGGGCAGATGCCCAGCCCGAGAGCCTGACCGCCGTAAATACAGGTTGGCAGCTCAATACCGTCACCCACGCCCCCTACCTGGAGGCGTTCTGGGCCGTGGAGGCGATGGCAAATTACCTCCAGTACAAGATCAAGCCGCCGGCTAAGTTCAAGAACCACGACATCTTGGTCCCGATGACAGTGGTGACGAAGGCAAACGTGGGGACCGTGGGTGCTTGGGGTACGCCCAAGGTCGTGCCCAGGTTGCCCTACGGCAAGTCACAGCCCTTCACGAGCTGACAGATCCGTCCACGGCAGCAAGGGGAGGCCAAGAAGCGATGATGACCGCCAGTGAGGCCACCGCGCCACCCGCTACCCCCTTGCTGTCAGTGCGCGGCGTTTCCAAGCACTTCGGGCCCGTGACCGCTGTAGACAAGGTGGACCTGGACATCTACCCACAGGAAGTCGTCGGTCTGATCGGGGACAACGGAGCGGGGAAGTCCACGCTGCTTTCGCTGCTCACGGGCTACAACCGGGCAGACCAGGGCACGTTTTTGTACAAGGGTGCGCCCGTTTCCATAACGTCTCCCCGCGAGTCCCGCAACAAGCTGCGCATCGAGATGATCTACCAGCAGCTCCAGTTGGCCCCGGACTTGACCGTCTGGGAGAACCTCTTCCTCGGCGAGGAACTGCGCCTGTGGGGCTTTGTCTCGGACCGCCGGACCATGCGCAAGCGCGCGGCCGAGGTGCTGGAGCGGCTCCACAGCAAGATACGGCCCAACGACCTATTGGGGAGCCTGTCGGGTGGTGAGCAACAAGTGGTGGCCATTGGGCGGGCCATCCTCTTCGACCGGGATGTCATACTCATGGACGAACCGACGGCAGCGATCTCGGCGGCCAAGGTGGAGGACCTCCTCCAGTTGGTGCGGGACCTGAAAGCTCTCGGCAAGACGGTCATACTGGTCAGCCACCGCCTCGAGGACATCTTGGCGGTCGCCGACCGGGTGGCGGTACTGGTCCTCGGCAAACTGCACTGCGTGGTACCCAACCGAGAGCTTTCCATCGCCAGCCTCGTGCACCTGATGTTCGGCGGCACCACTCAGTCGATCGCGGACGAGCACCTGCTCGCTGCCGCGCGTTGGCAGGTGCGCCGCGGAGGAGAAGGAGAATAGATGGCCACCGCGGTGGTGATCCCCGAACAACGGCTGCAGTGGCGGCGCCTCAGTCGCCTACTGGCAGGCAACCCCGGAAGCGTGCGCCGCCCCGTCGCCTTCCTCATTGTCGCGGTCATCGCCTCTTCCATCGCGTCTTCCTCCTTCTTGACCCTCGGCAACCTGAAGTCCCTCCTCACCAGCTCGAGCTTCCTCGTCGTCCTCGCCTGTGGGGAGGCCTTCGTCGTACTCATGGGCATGATCGACCTCGGCGTCGAGAGCATGCTCTCCTGCGCCGGCATGCTCGCCGCCTGGCTGCTCGTGTTCCAGGGGTTCCCCGGTTGGTTGAGCTTCTTGTGCGCCGTCATTTTTGGGGCCGTAGTTGGCTCTCTTGTCGGCATGATCGTCACGCGGGTGCGCGTCCCGTCTTTTGTCGTAACGCTCGGTACGTACTGGGGGCTACTCGGGATCGCCTTGTTGTTCAACGGCGGCAACTACATCGCACCGAGCGAAGGCTCGCACGTGATCTTCACCTTCGGCGGGATCGCCGGCAACAGCTTTGGCGTCTCCAACCTCGTCTTCATGATGCTCGGTGTGGTGCTGGCCGCGCAGTTGGTCCTCAGCTACACGCCCGTAGGCCTGTGGGTCCGGGCGGTCGGGTCCAACGAGCAGGCAGGCAAGGCCGTCGGGCTGTCGACCCGCAACCTGAAGGTGACCGCCTTCGTGATTTCCGGCTCCCTGGCTGCGCTCGCGGGGGTCATGATCGCCGCCTGGCAGGTCTCCATCTACCCAACCTCTGGCTCAGGGATGTCCCTCCAGGCGATCGCCGGTGTGATCCTCGGGGGGGTCCCCTTCACTGGCGGCCGGGGGACCGTGGTGGGTGCCGCCATCGGGGCCTTGGTGATCGGCATCATCAACGACATCATCGTCCTCGTGGGGCTCTCGTCAAACTACGAGTACATCTTCGTCGCCGCCGTCTTGATCCTCGCCGGCCTGCAAGCCCGCGGCGGCGAGTTCGTGAAGTAAGTGGTCATGGAAAGGCCAGTGGTGGTGCTCGTGCCAGAGCCTCAGCGCTCTTCGCGCATCTTCACCGAGGATGTGCGCAGCGAGCTCGAGCGCCGCTTCACGGTCATCGACCTCGAGGGTAAGCCGGAGGGGCTCGACCAGGTCCTGGGGGAAGCGTTCGCCATCATCGGCCAACCCGACCTCCCAGCCACGCGTCTCCAGCGTGCACCACGCCTGCGAGCCTTGCTGAACGTCGAGGGCAATTTCTACCAGAACGTCGATTACCCTGCGTGCTTCGAGCGCGGCATCTACGTCTTGGGCTGCGGGCCTGCCTACGCCCACGCCGTCGCCGAATATGCCCTCGGGCTGGCCTTGGACCTGGCCCGAGGCATTTCGCGCGAGGACCGGGCTTTTCGGGCCAACCGCGAGCGCTACGTGCTGGAGGGCAATGTGGACGCGGTACTGCTGCGCCATGCAGACGTCGGCATGATCGGCTTCGGCAACTTGGGCCGGGCGCTCCTGCCCCTGCTCGCTGCCTTTTACGCCACGGTCCGGGTGTACGACCCATGGCTGCCCGCCAGCGTCCTCGAGGAGGCTGGGGCCGTCCCCTGCGAGCTGGCCGAGCTGCTTGCTGAGAGCACCTTCGTGTTCGTACTGGCGACCGTGACCGAACAAAGCGAGAAGCTCCTCGGTGGCGCCCAACTCGACTTGCTGGCGCCGGGGACCCGCCTGGTCCTGGTGAGCAGGGCGCCTGTGGTCGACTACGACGCGCTGCTCGACCGGGTCGCGGCTGGGCGGCTCCTCGCCGCCATTGACGTGTGGCCCGAAGAGCCCGTCCCTTCCGACCACCGGGCGCGAGGGCTCGACGGCCTGGTGCTGTCCGCCCACCGGGCCGGCGGCATCCCCGAAGCTTTCCACGAGATAGGTCGCATGGTCCTCGACGACCTCACGCTGATCGCGGGCGGGCTCCCGCCAGTGCGCATGCAAATCGCCTCCCGTGAACTCGTCGGCCGCTATCGAAACCGCCCCGCCGGCTAGCCGCGAGGGAGCGGGCGGTACCCGTTCGAGGCCACGGGCCCGGTGCCGGTGAGATGAGCACCGCGAAGATCCTGAGCTGCCGCGGAGTGCTGTTCGACTGCGATGGTGTCCTGGTCGACTCGGACGCGAGCGTCGCCTCGGCCTGGGGCCGTTGGGCCCGCCGGCTCGGGTTGGACGTCGAGATGGTACAAGGGCTCGTGCACGGCCGCCGGTCCGCGGACACCGTGGCGATGCTCGTCCCGCGGGAGCACCAAGACGAGGAGCTGGCTCGGATCAACCGCTACGAGCTCGAAGATGCCGACAGCGTGCGAGCTGTCGACGGCGCCCTGGCTTTGCTCCAATCGATCCCGGCCCCTCAGTGGGCGGTAGTGACTTCGGGCCGGGCAGAGCTGGCGCTCGCCCGCTTGCGCGCCGCCGGCCTACCTCGCCCGGCGGTGCTGGTCGGTGCCGAACACGTGAGCCGAGGCAAGCCCGACCCCGAGGGTTACAAGCTGGCGGCCGAGACCCTCGGGGTACCGCCGGCCGAGGCAGTAGTGCTCGAGGATGCGGCCGTTGGCGTCCGTGCCGCCCGGGCCGCCGGCGTCGGGGCGGTCGTGGGGCTGGGCGAGCGAGCCGCCGCGGCCGGCGCCGACGTCGTCGTGCCCGATTTACGCCCCCTCCGGTGGGAAGACGGCCATCTCGAGGTTAGGGGGACAGTTTGACAGTCAGAGCGTGCTGCCGCCGGCTCCTTCCGTCGACTCCAGGGTCGCTGCCAGCCTGACCAGGAAAGATCGCACGGTCGACTCAGCCACGCGGTGCAGCACGGCACGGTCGAGGCGGCGGCCCAGCTCCCCGAGCGGCGCCACGTAGGAGGCCGAAAGGATGATACGGCACTGTGACGGTCCGATGGGGGCGAACTCCAAGTCGCCGTCGAGCACCGGGAAAAGCCCCGAGAACTGCATGGCCTCCCACCTGATGGAGACGGCGCGGCCCGCTCCTCGCTCGCGACAGGCACCGAGGGCCACGCGTACATCGCGCGAGAGCCGCCCCGAGGCCCACGACGGCCCGATCCTGACGAGCAGTTCGTGGGCGTCCTCGCCCGCTGCTGACGCCAGAGGCTCTAGCCGGCTCCCATCGCCGTGGCACCAGCCTTCGGCGGCCTCGATGGGTTGTCCCACGTCGACGAAATCTTGGATGAAAAGCGCCCTTTCCTTCTCACCCTCAGCCCCCGTCTCGCCCATCCCGAGGGCAGGGTACGGCTTAGCAGTGCCGGCCTGGTAGGGCCGAAAGGCCCAACCACCTGGGGAAGAAGCCCGCGCATCGACCACTTCTTTTCGAGCGCAGCCGGTAACATGGAGCCGAGGGAACAAGTTATGTACCGTCGCCGTAGGTCCACCCCGGGTCGGGTTGTTGGGGCTCAGGTGGGGATCCGCTCAAGCAAAGGGTCGCGGGGGTTGAGGGCTGGTGTCAATGCTTCGGCCAAGCGACCGACGCGCGGGCCCGTCTACCGGAGGCTTGCGAAGTAACCCCGCGGAGCGGGTGAGCTGAGCAGCGCTGCTTGGGGCTGAGGTTACCTAGGGACTTTCGGCCCTAGGAATTGGGGGCAGCAGCTGGTAATTTTACTGATCGGGCACTCTGGTGCATGCCAGACGGCACGTTCGACCGGGGTCGTGCGCCGCTGGTGAAGTGTCCCGGTCGGCGTCGGGTGGTGTGCCTCGTCTGTCGGCGGGGCGCGCCAGGGTGCCTTTTTTGCATGAGGTGAGCCGCTCATGAAGCTAGGCGCACCAATTCGCTAGGGGCGGGCGGGGAGTCAGGCGGCCGCGCTGACAGGTACGAAATCCCAGTGGGCGCCGTAGGCAAAGGAGTGGGCCTGCGCAGCCCGAAGCCGCCGCGCCAGGCGGTCGGCGCTCGTCTGGCTGCGCACCTTCAGCGCCACCACGAGCCCTCTCTCTCTCAACGCCTCGTCGAGGACGGCCAGGTACGAACGGTCGTTGGACAACGCCACCTGCACCAACCGGGCGGCAATCGTGCGAAGCTGGTGCGCCTCCCCCCGTAACCTTCTGCGCCCGTCGTCCCCATAGAACACCCAGATGTCGTCCTCGCCTGACAAGCCTTCGCCACGAAGCTCGTCGATGGCACGCCGCCCTGTCTCTGGGTCGTCAAAGATGGCGAACAGCCGGTGACTTGGCGGCAGGGTGAACTTGGCCCCCCTGTCCTGAAACTGCGCCACTTCTGCCATGCTCGCACCTCCTCGCGTGCTCAGGGTAGGGCCCGGGCCCGACCACCGCGTAGAGGCGAAGGTCCTATTGCTGCCTGGCGCGGTGTGGCTGGTGCAAAGCTCTCTCGACGGCCGCCACCCACTGGGCTGGCCACCACGCGACCACCTCGGAACTCCTCGCCAAGTCCAGTTCGAGGGGCACGAGCACCTCGCGTTGCAGCCGGGCGAGCGAACCCGAAGAGCGGGACTCTCGCAAGACTTCCCCGGCCAAGTAGGCACGAGCCCGGCGCCAGCGCCTCTCGCCCAGGTCGGGGGCAGGGGCGGCCGAGCCCCTCAGTTCGGCTCGAAGATCTTCCTCACTCCCGTGGGCCAAGAGGTTGGTCCAGGTCCACGCCGGCACCGAGGTGACGCCGGCGTCGAATCGTTCGGCCAAGCGACCCGACAAGAAGGCCTCGCAGTCCGCCGAAAGCTCCCGCCCGGCACGCCGTAGGCTCCGCCGCCACCTGAGGCCACCGACCCGGCCGCCAGGCGTGAGGAGGACGTGCTCGAAAGAATGCTTCTCGTCTGCCCACATGCTGAGCCAACTAGGCACCCACGCTGTCAACCACATGCGCCAACACCCCCCAAAATCCTTATCCGTCCCTGCTTTAGTTCAGAGCTTCACGTAAATGCATTCGCCGGCGCACTGCGCCTGCGCATCGAGCACATCTGACTCGTGGGCGAGACCGTCGTCGCCCATCTCGAATACCGCCGGGCACAGTTCCTCACAGAGGCCGTCCCCGGTGCAGTACTCCTGCTCGATCCAGACCTTCACTTCGCTTGCCTCCTGACTTCGGCCCCGTCCCGGCGGGCCTCTCATACCTTCTAGCGGCACACGCACGGGCAGCTTTAGGGCAATTGGTCCCCCCTTGGTGGCCCAATGGCCTACGCGAGCGGAGCGCGCCCGAAAGGAGCGAAAAGTGGCTTTCGTCCCACCGGGACCCCCTCCACCCCGCCTCCACCGGCCCTGCATACAGCCGTCATGACCCTGGCGTTGGGTGGGTATATATCGCCTGAGTGAACGAACCTGGAGAGGAGCGGTCCATGGCTACTTGGCATTGCCCCGTTTGTGGGCTGAACTTCGCCTTTCACTCGGAGCTGGACTGGCACATCCGTGAAGCTCACTGCATGAAACGCATGGCTGGCCTCGCCGGTCAGCTGGAAAGGGAAGCCGTGCTCAGCTGGTCCTCGCTGCGCCAGCTGCAGGCAGCGAGTGTCGGGCCATCGGTGTCGTTGTTCCTGTGGACGACCCCAGCAGCCGTCATGACCGGTCACGACGCGGCAAATTTGCACCGTCTTGCCTCTCAGGCTCGCGAACGGCTGGCGCACGAGTTGAAGGGCCCCTCCCTTGAGCACATGGAGACCCGCCTCAGCGAGACGGTACGCGCCGCCGAGAGCGGCCCCACCGAGCACGGTCTCGCCCTCTTTGTGAGCGCGACCGAGACCGCTGTCGTGCCCTTGCCTTTCTCACCTCGCGAGAGGGTGGCCATCAACCCGAGGTTCGCGACCCGCGAGCTCCTTGAGTCCCTGGAGGCGTTCCCTCCCTACCGGGCGCTCGTGCTGCGAGGCCCCGGTTTCAGGCTCCTCGAGGGCAGGGCGCAGCGCCTCTCCGAGGTGCGTGACTGGCAGGTGCCCAACCCCTCGCTCTGGCAAGCGCGGCGTGGTGACCCCGCTCTGTACGGGAGCTGCTGGACGCCGCGCCAACGCCGTCTCGCCGCCTTCGAGGCAGCGGACAGGGCCATCGGTGAGAGGGTCGCCATCGTCGGGCGGCTCCCTCTTGTCCTGCTCGGCCGCAAGGGGTTAGTGGCGAGGTACCGGAAGCGTTCGCCCCACGCATCCTCGGTGATCGGGGAAGTCCCCGCCTGGGGCTCTATGCTGTCGAGGGCCGACGTGGCAGAGCAAGCCGCGCCGCTCGTCAAGGCCTGGCGGGAAGCGCACACGGCGCAGTACCTCGAGGCCCTCAACGAGGCGGACCGCCAAGGCCATGTCGTCTGGGGGCTGCAGCAGGTCTGGGAGGCGGTGCGCGCGGGCCAAGTGCAGTGGCTCTGGGTCGAGCGCGACTATTGGGAGCCGGGACGGCTCGGAGAAGGGGGCAAAAGGCTCTTGGCTGCTCCTGACCTCGAGGCGCCCGGCGTGACAGAAGATATCGTGGACCTGGTCATGGAGCGTGCCGCTCTGGCCGGCGCGCACGTCGAGATCGTCGAGCGGCTGGGCCACGGCCGAGCTGGAGACCGCATGGCCGCTCAGCTCGGGGCGCCCGTTTGCGCCGACGAGCAACCTCAACCTGGCGAAGCGGCGGCCGGCCAGGCGACCACAGCCAGCCCCGCGGCCGCCTGAACTAGCCCTGAACTAGCCCTGAACTAGCCCTGTACTAGCCCTGTACGGGGTCCCCGGCGACGCGAAGGCCCACGAGCTCGAGGCCACTCGACAGCTCGGTTGGGTGGCCACAGCCTGGGCAGATCCCGATGTGGCCGGCAATGCTGTCCTCTGGGAGCTCGCCGGCCCACCCACAGGAGCACTTTAAGTGCGCGGGGACCACGTCGAGCTCCAAAGTCGCGTCTTCGAGCTCCCTGCCGGCGTATTGCTTGGCCGCGACCGCGAAGGCGGCAGACAGCTCCTCTGCGTCCACGCCGGCGTTGCAGCGCACCCGGACCGCGAGCACGCGACGACCCCCCGAGCGCTCGGCGCACTTGGCCACCAGGTCTTCGGCCAGCGATAGCTCGTGCACGGGCGACTACTACTGCTCGGCCGAGCGCGTAACCCGGCGGAGCAGTTCCCCGCCCGGCCCGAACACCTCAAGCACGAGGGGCATCTGGCCGATGGCGTGCGTGGAACAGGACAGGCACGGGTCGTAGGCCCGGATCACCGCCTCCACCCGGTTGAGCGCCCCCTCGCGCACCTCGTCCCCCTTTATGTAGTGCTGGGCGACCTGGAGGACCGAACGGTTCATGGCGAGGTTGTTGTGCCCGGTGGCGATGACCAGGTTGACCCACTGGACGATGCCGTCCGCGTCGACGCGGTAGTGGTGGAAAAGCGTCCCCCTCGGGGCTTCCGACACACCCACGCCCTCCCGGTTGTTGACCGCCGCGCGCGCCCTCACGTCCTCGTCCAAGATGGCGGGCTCGGAGAGGACCGCGCCGATCGTGTCGATGCAATGAAGGAGCTCGATGAGGCGCGCCCAGTGGTAATGGAACGAGCTGCTGGGGAAGCGCCCGAGCCGGAGCCGGTACTCGGCCAGCTCGGCGTCGGCCGCCGGGCTGCCCAGCTGGTCGATCACGTTGAGCCGGGCCAGCGGGCCGACGCGGTATATCCCGGCGGGGTGCCCCAGGGCCTTGTAGTAGGGGGACTTCAGGTACGAGAACGGCTCGACAGCTTCGCCCAGGTACTCCCAGTAGGGGCGGGGGTCGACGTCGTCGAGCAGCCGGCGCCCTTTTTCGTCCAGCATGCGCAATCTGCCCTCGGAATAGGCGGCGTTGCCGTTGTCGTGGTGCACGAGGCCCATGTACAGGCTCGGGAAGCTCCCGAAATGAGCTGCCTCTTCGGCCCACGAAGCGAGGTTTTGCTTGAACCACTCGAGAGTTCGTGCCGCCCGGGCGTGCGCGTCGGGGACCATGGCCAAAATGGTGTCCCGTTGCTCGGTGCTCAAGGGCGTGCTCACCCCTCCAGGGACGACCCGGGCCGGGTGGATACGCTTGCCGCCGAGCTTCTCTATTATCTGCTGGCCGAACTTCCTGAGCGCGATCCCGTCGCGAGCCAGTTCCGGCGCCCGGGCGGCCACCCCGGCGATGTTGCGCGCCCGCGGGTCGGAGTCGAAGCCGAGCAGCAGGTCGGGTGAGGACAGGTGAAAAAAGTTGAGCGCGTGCGACTGCACGATCTGGGCCAGGTTCATGACCCGACGGAGGTGCCTCGCTGCACGCGGGACGCTCACCCCGAGGATCTCGTCGCACGCCTTGGCCGAAGCGAGGAGGTGGCTCGTTGGGCAGATCCCGCAGATGCGGGCCATGAACGAGGGCATCTCGTACAAGGGCCGGCCCACCGCGATCCGCTCGAAGCCCCGGACCTGTGTCACGGCAAAGCGGGCGTCGGTGACCTCGCCGTCGACGTCGAGCGAGACCGCTATCTTGGCGTGGCCTTCTATGCGGGTCACCGGCTCGATGATTATCTCGCTCACCTTCGACCTCCTCGGCCTAGCCGAACTTCCAAGCGACGGCTTCCGACACGGTTCCGGGCGCCTCGCCGTCGAGCAAGCGCTTCACGCACTCGTATATGCGCGCCGCCGAGGGAGGGCAGCCGGTCAGGTAGAGGTCCACGGGGACCCAGGCATGGACCGGGAGATCCTCTTCTAGGAGCTCAGGCACCAGTTGTGAGGGGATCTGGGCGTTGTGGGTCGGCTTCTCCAGGTACACGCTCTCGAGCACTGCTCGCGGCCCGATGGGGTTGCGGAGGCTCGGCACGTTACCCGTGACGGCGCAGTCCCCGAAGGCCACGAGCACCCGGGTCCGCTCCCTCACCTCCCGCACCTTGCGCAGGTCCTCGCTCGAGCCGACCGCCCCCTCTACGAGGGTCACGTCGACGCCCTCGGGGAACTCCTTGGCGTCGACAAGGGGCCCGTAGACGAGGTCGGCACGTTCGGCCACTTCCAAGATCAACTCGTCCATGTCGAGGAACG
>DAHWQF010000189.1 GCA_027334785.1 Acidimicrobiaceae bacterium | reverse complement strand
GCCGGTGAGGAGGGCCCCGAGGCTTACGGCGCTCCGGACCGTTATCTGCCTGCTCGGCAGCGCTCGCCGTCGGGTGCGCGCCATGGCGGCGTCCATGTCACGGTCCAACAGGTTGGTCCAGCACTCAGCGCCGGCGCTGAGGAGGCCTACCGCTACGGCGGCACCAACGAAGCGCCAGAGGGGCGCCGAGCCGGAGCGCGCCGCGGCGAGCATGCTCCCGGTGAGCGCTACGAGCACGAAGGTGAGGTCGATGTGTGGCTTCACGAAAGCCAGGTACGTGCGCAGAGTGGTGCCCGACGGCACGGCTTGCAGGCTGGCCGTGCCGTTCCCAGGCGGTACCTGGAGTGGCGCCACAGGACAATCTTGAGAGGGACGAAAAGCGCCTAGTTAGGGCCGAAGGTCACGCGCCGCGGTGCCGAAGGTCAGGTACGGTACGGAAAGGACAAGCCGTTGCGGTGCGGGCGGCGTCGCCTAAGCTCCGTCGAGCAAGGGGTTTTTTCACAGAAGGGGTGTAGGATGGACTGGCGCGGACGCACCTTCCCGTTGGCAAGCAGAAGTGGCCGCCGCGTCGGTCACCGCTACCGGCATGAGGGCGGTGGGCGTCCAAGAGCCGCTCGCAGGGTTGTACAGCTCGGCCGACCCGAGCACACCCCCGGCCGCGTCCTGGCCCTCGGCCACGAGCACCTCCCCGTTGGCAAGCAGCGTCGCGGTGGCGTGGCCGCGTGCTGTGGCGGCACCGCAAAAACCACGGCTGAGAGAACCGCCGCGCGGGTGCGAACGCGTCTCTTGTTAGCCCTAACCATCAGAGCTCCTCGTCACGTGCCCCTCGAGCCTGGTTGGCCACGGCGTGGCGGTCGGCCCCCGCGGCCAGGTCCCCCCAACGGGGCGGGTGCTCTGGCTCTGGGCGGCGCCGAACTGAGCGATGCGCTCCTGGGCCGGTGAAGCTGTGGGCACGACGGGCGGTTTGCGCTCCTCGTCGATCTCCTCGGGCTCTCCGCGAAGCTGCCCGTCTGAGCCGCGATGAAGCACCCGGAGGGCGTCCGGGCCGGCGCGCCACCAGGGGGCGCGGGAGGCCACGAGCGCTGCCCGTAGCGCTGCCCGCACCTCGTTGTCCAAGCTCGCCAGGCCCGAGCACCTATGGCACACGAAGCCTCCGAGGCCGGCTTCCCACCAGTCGAAGGTGGCCTCTGGGCAGATGTCCTGGGTCTGCCCGCACATAGCGCAGCGCCCCAGCTCGACCGGGCTGTCGGTCATATGCGGCTGCTCCTTTCGCCGTACCGCCTCGCAGCCTGCCACGGCTTGCCCCCGACGGCCAGTCACGTCCTGGTGGCGAGCCGCCGGCGGATGTCGTCGGGGTTGGTCGAGGCCATGGCGAGGAACTGGCTCGGCAGGCGGATCTCGACCGGGACGGCGCGCCCGGCCAGGTCGACGTAGATGCCGATGGCGCCTCGGACGACGGCCCCTGTCGCCGGGTCGCGCAGCGCCCGGAACGAGCCCCAGTTCGGGGCGGCGTTGACGTCCACACCGACGGCGCCGACTGTCGCCGGGGCCGTGATGCGGGCCAGGCGGTCCTCGGTCGGCTCCAGGCGGAACAGCTCGAGCGCAGCGACAGCTTCGTCGTGGTCGGCTATGGACATGATGATGCCGCGAGAGATGTAGCCGGCCAGGCCGGCGGAGAGGGCGTCAGTGGTCTTCTGGGTGAGCAGGACCGGCAGCACCTGCTGGGAACGGGCGAGGCGCCCGAGGCGGTCGACCTCGGTGCGGCCCGAGGTCAGCATGGTCCAGGCCTCGTCCAATATGAGGACGCCTTCACGGCCCGAGAGCGCCATGGCCGAGCCGAAGACCATCATCCGCACCAGGACGACGGCGATCCTCTGCTGCTGGGTCATCTCGTGCTCGGGTGTGCCTGCCTCGGGCAGGTTCAGGTAGCCGGAGCCGACCTTGATCAGGGTCATGCCCTCGGACACGGCGAGCGCTTGGCCCCCGGGCCGGATGCCGACGCAGGCCCGGAACATGGGGGACGCAGCCGCCAGGTCGAACACCGCCTGGGTCATCTCGGGCGGGGCGGCGCCCTGGTCGGTGGCTGTGCGGAGGGCCTCACCGGTGCAAGTGGCGCCGTTTCGTACGCCGTAGGACAGGGCGCTGATGAGCGGCGTCTCGAAGTCGTCGCGACGCGACCCCCAGGGGTTCACCTGCATGAGCATGGACGCGGCAAGCTCGACGCCCACCTCGGAGCGCTGGGCGAAGCGGAGCGGGTCGAAGGCCCCGTCGGCCGACAGCAGATCGTCGAGTGAGTAGACCCGGCCTCCGGCCGCCAGCACGGTGGCATCATGGGCGCTCTGCTGCTTGGGATCTACAAAAACCACGGGGAGGCGTTGGCCTTTGTGGTTGCGCATCTGGGAGAACTGGTAGGCGATGTGGAGGGCGGCCACCGTGTTGTGCGTCGGTATGAACCCTTCTGCAAGGTATGTGCCGTCGAGCGAGTTGACCTGGATACAACGCGCCGGCTCA
The DNA here is from genome assembly GCA_027334785.1 of Acidimicrobiaceae bacterium. Lineage (GTDB taxonomy): Bacteria > Actinomycetota > Acidimicrobiia > Acidimicrobiales > Palsa-688 > JAJZYO01. The sequence goes on along the minus strand of DAHWQF010000189.1, from coordinate 4,132 downwards.
GGAGCGACCGGCGTTATGTCGGTGACGTAGAGCCATCCCTGCGTCTCACGAACCTGGGTCGGTAGCCGTCGCGCCTTGCGCGGGAGCCTGAAGACTGCCATGGTCGTCGTGAACTTGATCCTCCAACGAGTGCCGGTCACGCGTCGACGCTTGTGCCCAGGGCGCTGCGGATCCGGTTCGGTGATCTTCGATGCGGACCGCGATATCGACGCCTTCAAGCCAAGCGACCTGATGAGTTCCAGAACACCGGTTGCAAGCTTTTTGCTGTTGAACGCTACTTCACAGCAGCCTTGCTTGTTGACAGTACCGTCAGTGTCCATCAGGCCTTGGAGGAGCGCAAGGCGCTGGTCGGACGAGGCCCTGAGGTACAAAGGCGGCACATGCTTGTCTCTCAGCACGCCAGCATCACGCAAGTGCGTCATGAGACCACTGGTGCCAATCAGCTGACCCCAAAGAGCTCTTGCTTCGTAGCCGGCAGCGCGTAGTTGCTCGATCATGAGCTCCTGGTCGGTCTGACCGGTTATCGGGTCTGTGCAACCTTCAGTGTTGCCTTGAGAAATCTGACCGCCCCAGCTACCCCCATCGCCAAGCCATGCGCCTAACACATACGGCGGCACCGGCAAGTCGGCATCGGGCAGGTCGACAGAGGCAGCGAGGCGCACGGCGAAACGGGCGTTGCCTCCATTGAGGCGCACTCCCTCAGCCAGCATCTCACCGGTGGTCATCACTCGCTCCGGCGCCTCGCCGAACGGTTTGATGGCATATTGTTGGCGTAGGCGTAAGGCCAGCGACTTGTACGCCTGGGGGATATCGTAAACCCTGACGTTGCATACAATTGTCCTGTCCCTCTCCGGGATGTCTATGACAACCTCTGCGTGCCCGTGGCGTGGCTGCACGCCCGCTTGGCGCGCAGCCAAAGCTAGGTTACGTCTGGACGACTGTGGGAAATAAGCGCTGGCTAGGCGTAGACGTCTCGCCAGTTCGGCAGCAGTGAGCTCTTCGGCGTCGTCCATCTCCCCAGAAGCGATAGCAGCCAATAGAGTACGCGCCGCGCGTATTTTACTGTCGAGTTGCTCTCGCCACCTAACGGCGTTACCGCCGGATGCCTGCTGCCAGAAGCACAGGTTGGCGCGCAGCGTCGGCCCCAGTGGGAACAGCACTACCGGATCGGTTTTGACGACTCGGCCATGTATGCGCCAAGGCACGGTACGGTCCTCGGACCTGTATGGGCAACCGACAAAGTCCAGCGCCTGGATCAGCTGGGCCTTCGTGTGCCACATCTTTCCGAAGCCATCGGTGCGCAACCTAGAGACCAGTTCGCCAAGCGTGATGTCTCCGTTTCGACAGTTGGCGGCTATGCCCTCCAGTCGCTCCGCCATGCGGTGAGCGTCCGCCCATCGAGCGAGAGCTGCTTTTCGCTTAGGATGGCGTACCCTGTTCCTCGCATAGAACGACGAGACGACCCATTGGTGATCCCTGTCTGCGTAGATCTCCTGCCGGTCGCTAAAGGACACGCGGTATAGATCTGGGTGCCTGTCGATGGACGATACATAGGTGACGGTACATGGCTTGCCGTCTCGACCAAAAACGCTGTCACCTACAGTGAGCTCGCCCATTGTTGTCCAACCATTTGGTGTAGGGATACGCGTCGAAAGTCTGCAGGACTTGCCGCTGCCCGTGGCGCCAAGGATGCTCAAGATAGGGAGGGCGTCGCCGACCGACGCTGCGACCGGTGACACATAGGCGGGCTGGCGGTCCCTCTCGGTGAAGCCGACCAGGGCACCGTCCCTGTCGCCCAGGACCGAGAGGTCGTTGAAGCCGGCGGCGGCGATGACATGGCCGGGGAGGTCGTGGAGGTAGGGGTTGGCCCGCACCTTGCTGGCCAGCCAGCACTCGGCCATGGCGGCGCGCTGGCGGTCCACGAGGGTGGACAGGGCCATGCCGGCCCCGGCCCCGATGTCGGACAGGTCGTAGCCGTTGCGCTCGCTGCGCCCGGAGAAGGCGACGACGACCGAGCAGTCCGTGAGCGTGGCCGGGGCCCGCTGGTCGGAGTACAGGCCTTCGATCTGGGTCAGGCCCTGGAGCATCTCCTCCTGCTCGGCGCGCTCCAGCTTGCCCTGGGACAGGCGCTCGTTGATGTCGTCGGTGTACTGCTTGCGGTGCCGGCGCAGCTCTTGGCGCGTCACCTTCGGCGGCTCGACACGGCCCCTGACCGAGATGCACACCGCCCCGCGGTTGAGGAGCGCCGGCACCCACATGGCGTCGGTCGAGTGCTCGTCGACGTCAGGGAGGTCCCATTCGCGGGTGCAGCCGAAGGTGAGGGTGGAGTGCCCCGCCATGTCGGGCCAGTCCTCACAGGAAAGCGCACGGAGCCTGGCAGCGGCGCGCGCCGGGGCCAGGCCCTCGAAGACGTGGAGGTGGTCGGAGTGGACGAGGAACGGGGAGCCGGGGTCACGCCCGTGCATCCACCAGGCGTTGGCGAGGTTGAAGTCGGCGGTGGTGGGCGCTGTGAGCCCGCTCGACACGAGCACATGGCGGACATCGGCGAAGTCGCGTTCGTAGTAGCTCATCGGGGAGCCGCCGAACAGGAGGGTGTTGGCGACGGACTCCACCGTCTCGCGGGCCCCGCCGGCCCCGACGTGGGGGACGAGCCGCACGCCGAACAGGCACAGCCTGCGCTCGGTGACCTGGCTGGGGTACGCCTCGACCAGGTAGGGGGCCACCTGGCTGTCGGGGGACGGGGCGAAGCGCTCGGGGATGTTCACGACCAGGATGTGGGCTTCCCGGTAGCTGGAACGCGCCACGGAGCGCCGTGCGACGCGGACCGACGCCCGGCCCCCGAGGGCGTCGAGTGCAATGCCCACCGGCGCTGCGGCGTGGGCGAGCGACGCCTCGTCGGCAGCGTCGACGTAGGGGGCCATCGGTACAGCCATATAGAGCCACACCGACCCGTCGACGCCGACTACCCGGCCGTCGGCGAGGCGCGACCGCATGGTCGTCGGCCAGTCGGGCTCGGGGCTGAGGGTGTTGCGCTGGCCCTGCCCATTGAGGCGCTGGCCGTTGAGACGTTGCCCGGTAAGACGCGGCATGCTGGGGAACGGCACCTCAGGTCCCCTGTCCCTGGGCCAGGGACGCCGGGATGGCGTCCTGGTAGGGGTGCAGGCTCGTCCCACTGCCCGGAGGGCCCCAGGCGACGACGACTGGTGTTGCCGTGGTGGCGCGCTCGACCAGCAGGTCCATGGTCGTGAGGACGTCCTGGTTGAATACGTTGCCTGCGGGCTGGCCGCGCCAGGTGATGTAGAGCTGGGCTTCGACGATCATCTGGCCCGGGGGCCCGTAGGCGGCCGCGGCGACGATGTTCGCCACGCTCGCTTGGCTGACGCCTGTGAGGGGGACGTAAGCGTCGCCTATCGACGGGTCACCTGTCGACTGGAGGAGCGTCTGGGCGTTGCCGGAGGCGTAGGCGGCGAGCCAGGAGCTGATGGCGTTGCTGACCGGAGTGGGCACGCTGGCCGAAGGTGACAGGCCGGGCCAGGGCGAGGCGCCGGACGCCAGGCCCGAGGCGGCAGGCCCCACGGGGAGGAAGGACGGCCCGGAGATCGCCGCCGACTCGCCGTCCGGCCCGTCAATCACCTCGACGTCGACGTGGTACCAGCCGCCACGGCCAACGACCAGGAAGTGTTCCACCTGGGCGTCCTCGGGCGGGCCGGCCTGGCTTGACGAGCTCTTGGGCAGGTGGGCCATCGGGATGCTCGTGGCCCCGGTCCAGGCCACGACGTGACCGCCGGGCAGCGGGGACGGGGACTGGCCCAGCCATCCCTGCACCGCCTGCCACCCGGCCGTCTCGCCCGAGGTCGAGGCCTGGGCTCCGGCCGTGCGGGCCGAGGCCCCCCTGTGGCCTGCGACCTCGGCGAGGGACAGGAAGGCAAGGAGCGGGGTGGCCACGAGGGAGCCCCACACGTACCAACGGAACAGGCGCTGGCGGTTGGCCAGCCGGCGCGTGTCGGTTGTCCCGGGACGCGGCGCCTCGACGGCGTTGTCGAACCAGTTGAGGTCGACGGCTGGGCCCTGTTTGGACGGCACGGGCTTGGGTGGCACAGATCGGGACTGACCGGGCTTGGGTGGAGCGGGC
>DAHWQF010000188.1 GCA_027334785.1 Acidimicrobiaceae bacterium | reverse complement strand
AGTACGCGTGAAACTGAGGTTGATTCGCTGTGTGAAAATCGGCGCTAAGCCGTTCTCATAGGACGAGATCCTGGCCTGGCGGGTGCCGGCCCCCGCCGGCCCCACATAAGGCCATGAGCTCAACTGAAACTCAAACTGACCTTAGGGCGACGACCGTCCTGCGCACCTCCGACGTGACGGCCGAGCGCGAGCGCTCGCGCCGCCGGCGCACCGTCTCCCTGCTGCTCGCCGTGATCGCGGTCGTCCTGGCCGTGGACGGCGTGCTCGTCCTCCTCTCGGCCCACGTGGTGCACCTGCCCGGCATCCATGTCCCCCGCTACGACCTGGAGCTCATACCGGGGGGCCTGCTCGTCGGGGTGCTGCTGGTGGTGATAGCGGCGCCGTTGCTCATGGCTGGGCGCTCCCCGCACGTGCTCTACCGTCCCGAGGAGATAGGCATCAGCCTGGCCGACGTCGTGGGCGCCGAGGTGGTGGTGGACGAGGTGGTGCGGACCCTCAACCTGTTCCTGGCGCACAGGACCTTCGCCGAGCGCCTGGGCGGCAACCCGCGCCGGGGCGTGCTGTTCGAGGGCCCGCCCGGCACGGGCAAGACCTACATCGCCAAGGCCATGGCCGCCGAGGCGGGCGTGCCGTTCCTGTTCGTGTCCTCCTCGGCCTTCCAGTCGATGTACTACGGCCAGACCAACCGGAAGGTCCGCAGCTTTTTTAAGGCCTTACGCCACCACGCCCGGGCCGAGGGCGGGGCCATCGGCTTCATTGAGGAGATCGACGCCATCGGGGCGGCCAGGGGCGGCCTGGGCGCCGGCCCCGGCCGGGAGGGCGTCGCCGGCGTGGTGAACGAGCTGCTCGTCCAGATGCAAAGCTTCGAGGTGCCGAGCTTCGGGGTGCGCCTGCGCAACGTGGTGATCGACCGGGCGAACCTGTTCCTGCCCGCGGGCCGTCGGCTCATGAAGAGGACCGCGTCCCCGGCCAACATCTTGGTGATCGGGGCTACCAACCGGGCGCAGGACCTCGACCCGGCGCTGCTCCGGCCCGGGCGCTTCGACCGCACGGTCCGGGTCGACCTGCCCGACAGGGCCGGCCGGCGGGCGGTACTCGACTACTACCTGGCCAAGAAGGCCCATGTGGCCGACCTCGACCAGCCCGAGCGGCGCGACGCCCTGGCCGGCTCGACCTTCGGCTACTCACCGGTCATGCTGGAGCGCCTGCTCGACGAGGCCCTGGTGTGGGCGCTCCGGGACGGCAGGGAAGCCTTGTCCTTGGAGGACGTCCAGCGCGCCCGCATGACGGCCGAGCTCGGCCTGCCCCAGCCGGCCAGCTACACCCCGTCCGAGCGCAAGGCCATAGCCACCCATGAGGCCGGCCATGCCACGGTCGCCTACTTCGCCGCCCCCGAGCGGCACCTCGACGTACTGTCCATCGTGAAGCGGCGGGACGCGCTCGGGATGCTGGCGCACTCCGAGCGCGAGGAGCGCTTCACCCGCACCAAGAGCGAGTGCCTGGGCCTCCTGCAAGTGGCCATGGGGGGCATGGCGGCCGAGGAGGCGCTGCTCGGCGAGGCCGGCACGGGCCCGTCCGGCGACCTGGCCGGGGCGACGAGGCTCGCGGCGCAGATGGTCGGTGCCTACGGGATGGCTGGTGGCCTCCTGTCGCTCGAGGCCTCGCAGGCCCCGGGCGACGTCGTCACCAAGGCGCTCTCCGACGACAAGAGCCGCGAGGCCGTCGAGCGCCTGCTCGACGGGGCCAAGGCGATGGCGGCCGGGACCGTCGAGCGTCACCGCCATGTGGTCGAGGCGCTCCGCGACGCCCTCTTGGACCGCTACGAGCTGGTGGGCGACGAGATCACGGCCGTGATCGAGGCGGCCCTTTGATGCCGACGCCCGCCTGCCGGCGCTACAGCCCGGAGCTGACTGGCAGCAGCAGGCAGGGCGCCCCGTGCACCCGGTGCGGGCGCGGCCCCGACGCCCACCTGTGCGCCGGGCCGGCCGTGGTGCACCTAGGCGAGCCACTGGAGGGCGCCGCGGAAGCGCCAGCCCTGCTGGTCGCCCGGCCCGCCGGCTTGAGCCCCCTGGCCTTGGTCTGGCGGGACCGCATCGTCGCGGGCCTAGCCGACCTCGGCTTCCACGGCTACGTGCTCGTCCCCGAGGCGCGGCCCGGGACCGCCGCCCCGCCAGGGCGGGCCGAGTGGCGGGCAACGGCACGCGAGGTCGCCGACGTGGCTCTCTACTGGCTGGCCGGGCGCGTGCGCATGTCGGTCCTCCTCGCGTTCGATGCCGACGCCCGGTCGGGCAGGGCCATGCTCGGCTTCGCGCCGAGCGCCACAGGGGCCAGCTTCGTGGCCGCGGCCGCCAAGCGCCATGGCGCGCCCGTGTTCGCCGGCGACCTGCGCGGGCTGCTCATCGAGGCCCTCGTGCGTTCCGAGGCGGCGAAACTGGCCTGAGCCACCTCCAGTGGGCCCCTTACCAGGGCACGGCGGCTTGGTCCCCGCAGGCCGGGCAAGTGACGACGGCGCCGGCCTCGCGCTCGGCCAGCTCCGCCAGTTCGGCCTTACCGTTGCCGCAGGGGCAACCGGTGTGCACCCAGACGGCTTTGGCCCGCTGCCAGGCAGGGCCTGCCGCCGGGGCCTCCCAGCCCGGAGGCGTATAGCTGGCCAGCCGTTGGCCTCGCTCCCAGTATTCGCGCCTGCCGTCCGGCCATAAACGCGCCGGGCCGGCCTCACGGTGCGGGGCGCCGTGGCGGTGCCAAGCCCGGTAGCCGTCGTCGGCACGTACCGATGCCATGCCGGCCACCGAGTGGAACCGCCCGTCGCCGTCGAAGCACTGCGAGCGGCCCTCCCTGTGGCGCACCCAGGCCGTCTCGTCCCCGACCGCCACGAGGGCCATGTTCGGTGCCGGGCCTATGTCGCCCACCCCGAGGAGCTTGGCGCCGGCTTGTGCCCACTCGGTTGCCTCCTCCGGCCCAAAGTCGGCGTCGCGCCAAGGGGCCGCCTCGGCAGGCCCATTGGGCGCGCTCTCGCTCGGCCCCTGTGCGCCGGCGCGGCCGGCGAAGCCCGAGGAGCGCCAGCTGAGCGCCTCGTCGCGCTCAAAACCGGCTTTCTCCCACCCACATGCCTCCTCCGGCCCGAAGCCGGCGTCGCGCCACGAGGCCGCCTCGGCGGCTGGGAACAGGGCATGCCGCCAACGGTCCGCCTCTTCGGGCCCGAACAGCCCGTCGTGCCACTCCACGGCCTCTTCGGGCAGGAAGACCGCCTCCTGCCAGGCCCTGGCCTCGGCGGGGCCGAAGCCCGCGGCTGCCCACTCATGGCCCGAAGGTTCGCCCAGTACGACGGCGCCTTCGGGCCGGTTCGTGGCCCTCCACTGGCCGCCGGTGGGCACGCCCTTGGGCTGGCGAGGCTGGTTGCGCGCGTTGGTGCTCATGCACCCCACAAGTCCGAGCGGGCGACGAAATGGCTCAGGGGCCCCCACATAGGGCCTGTGGCCCAAAGACGAGCACCGGTACGCCGGCATGCCGTTGATCCGTACTTACGGCTCGGTCGCCACTGGCGCCGGCGGCCTGGACCTGGCCGTGGAAGCGGTCTTCGGGGCGAAGCCGGCCTGGTTCGCCGAGATAGACAAGAGCGCCTCACTGGTGCTGGCCAGGCATTGGCCGGGAGTGCCCAACCTTGGCGACATCCGCAACGTCGACTGGTCGGGCGTCGAGCCGGTGGACCTTCTTTGCGGGGGCTTGCCTTGCCAGCCGGTGAGCCAGGCCGGCAAGCGGCTTGGAGAAGCTGATGAGCGGTTCCTCTGGGAAGACGTACTGGTTGCTGTGGGACGAATGCGACCTCGATGGGTGGCGCTTGAGAACCCGCCAGGGTTTGCTCCTTATGTTCCCGCCCTCGCCTGTCGACTTTCCCGGCTCGGGTACGTGGGATCTCACGGGGTACTCCCCGCAGCCGGCATTGGTGCCTGCCACCAGCGAGAGCGGATCTTCATCGTCGCCCGACTTACTGCCGACGCCGGTGGCGCAGGACAGTTCGACGAGCGCCGAGGCATACCTACGGCGCAAGAGCAGGGACGGCAGCGAGCGGACAGTCGTGACCTCGCTGGCAGTGGTGGCGCGGGATTGCCTGCTGCCGACGCCGACGGCGGCCGATGCCAAGAGCACTGCTGGGCAGAGGGACAAACCGAACCGCCCGAAAGCCGGGACGACACTGACCGAGGCGACCCGTGCCATAGCGCTGCTGCCGACACCGACGGCGAGAGACGGGGATGGGCGGACCGGGGGCGGCAACAACGCTCGCCGCCGCATGACGAGGGGGGATGGCCCGATGCTGCCGGAACTGCTGGACTATCTTTCCTCGCCCGAATGCCAGATGGCAGCATCCGAGACTACGGCCCAGCGGTCCGGCGACACGCGGCTGTTCTAGGCCGGCAGCCACCCCCGCCCTGTGTCGGGCGGTCGTTGAACGGCGAGTTCAGCGAGTGGATGATGATGTTCCCCAAGGGTTGGCTCGACGGGATCGGCAATTCGGCCAAAAAACGCCTGGCCGGCAACGCCGTCTGCTCGCCTCAGGCCGCAGCCGCCCTACGCCTGCTTGTGCCGCGGGTACTAGAAGCCCTAGAGCGAGAACAGGCAAGACGCCTATAAGCACCTGCAAGCGGGGCCGTGCCGGACGACTGGCAACAGTGCACCGACAAGCCTCCCGGCTTGGCGGCAGAGGCAAGGGCTGGCGCTGCCATGAGGCTCTGGGCCGAGGTGCAGAGAGCCGACGGGCGTTGGGCTTGGTCCGTCGAACGGCTCGTCGAGGCCGACGGCGACCCTGCGTGCCGCAACTGTGGCGACGGGCGAGATCGTCAGCCTCTTAGAGGCGTTGAGGTCGGCGGCAGAGCGTTGCGACGCAGTGGGGTCGCCCAGGTAGTCTAGGCTGTGCCTGTCTGCCAGTAAGAGCTTGAGCCAGATTTCGCCCCGCTCGGACTTATATAAGGCATGAGCACTAAGGCGAAGAACCAGCCCCGCCAGCCCAAGGGCGTGCCTACCGGCGGCCAGTGGCGAGCGACCAACCGGCCTGAGGGTCGCGCCGTCCTGTGCGAGCCAGTTGACGACCCATGGCGTGCGGCCCGCGAGGGGACGCTTCCGCCCGGCTTCGACCGCTGGGACATCTCCGACAAGGAGGGGAGGACTGTTGCCCACGTTGCCGCGGGTAACGGCAACCTCTCTCCCGATTTCGACCGCTGGGACATTTCCGACCACTACGGCTGGACGGTTGGTCACACGGCCGCGGCCAGTGGCCACCTGCCTCCCGATTTCGACCGCTGGGACATTTCCGACGACAACGGCTCGACTGTGGCACACGTCGCAGCGCTCCATGGCACGCTCTCTCCCGACTTCGACCGCTGGGAGCTCGCCACCAAAAGTGGTTGGACGGTCGCCCATGCGGCCGCGGCCAGTGGCCACCTGCCTCCCGACTTCGACCGCTGGGACATTTCCGACAAGTTCGGCTGGACGGTTGGTCACGAGGCTGCGCGTGATGGGCGCCTCCCCGCCGACTTTGACCGCTGGGAGCTCGTCGACCAGGGAGGTTGCACGGTCGCCCATGAGGCCGCGGCCAGGGGTCACCTGCCTCCCGATTTCGACCGCTGGGACCTGCTCAGCAGCTAGTGCGACTAGAGTGCCGCGAAGTTCACGATCGGGTCAAGTTTTGAGCACGCCCTCAGGTTGATAACAGCCGCTGCGGGAAGCCTTGGCGTTCGCTGACGCGGTTGAACTTGCGCACAACGGCGCCGGCAAGGTCGATGGCGTAGAAGCCCGCCAACTGTTGGCACGCTGCGACCACGGCATCCACATGGCGCCGAGCCTGGACGTCGTCGCGCGCCAGGATGGCGCTGCCGATGCTCGCTCCCATCTCAAGGCAGATGTCGGTGGCATCGTCGCGCTCTGCTGGCGCAAAGGCGACGATGCGACGGCGGGGACGCCACTCCCATCCCTTAAAGGCGCAATACAAGTCCCCATAGCAGATCACGTCGACAAGCTCGTCGGCCAAGTGGTCGAGGAGGTCTTCGTACGGGGCGTCCAGAGCACCCGGGATCCCTATCTCATGCCGGTGGAGCTTCTTCACGACGTTGGCCACCTCGCCCACCTCGCCGAGGACGGCGTTCAGCCAGTGGCGAGCGTCCCACAGGCCGTCGTCGGGGAAGCCCGGGTGCCAGAGCTTGCAACGCTCGACGTTGGCCTGGCGTAATTCGGCAAAGGCCAGCACGGGCTCGACTTCGCCGTCAGCGGCAGTCATCTTTTTTTCCCTTCTTGGGGATAGCAGGGCCCAGAGCCAGCTCGACCGCTTCGTGGTGCCCAGGGAAAGCCGCCAGGTCGAAGCGGGCGTCGCGGTGGCGCAAGCCGTCGGGCCAGTGGTCGACAGGCCGCCGGCATGTGGCACAAACGGGCCGGTGGGGCCGGTCGTAAGCACGGGGCTCCTCGGCCCAGGCCCTCTCGACCGGGGCGGGCGCGGCGATGGCAGGATGGTGGCACACCTCAAGTCACCCTGACCGGCATGATGACGTAGGAAAAGCCGGTGCTGTCAAGGGGCCTGAGCAACGCCACCTTGGACGGGGCGCCCATCTCCAAGGCGACCTCGTCGCCAGTCATCGCCTCGACGCCGTCTGCCAAGTAGGCGGGGTTGAAGGCGATCACC
>DAHWQF010000187.1 GCA_027334785.1 Acidimicrobiaceae bacterium | reverse complement strand
GATCTGCGTACTGTGAAGAGAAAGGCATCCCGCACAGGCGCTGCGGCAAGCTGGTGGCGGCGGTCAGCGAGCGCGAGCTTCCCGCGCTCGCGGAGATCGAGCGGCGGGAACTTGAGGCGGCGCGCATCGCGATCGAAGTCGGGGCCGACATTATCAAGATTAGGATCTGGGATACTGCGCGCTTTGAGAAGTTCGTCGCGAACTGCCCGGTGCCCGTGGTTGCGCTAGGCGGCGGCCTGAGCGGGGGCAGTAGTGGGGTTCTGGACGTGGTCAAGCGGGGCATGGACATCGGGCTGGCTGGTGTCTTCGTCGGTCGTAATGTGTGGCAGCGGCCCGAGGAGGAGGCCCTTGTCCTCATGAACGAGATTTGCTCACTAGTTCATTCAGACGGCCGCGGAGCCTCGGGGCGGCGGTCGTGACTGTGAGGCGCGACCTACTTCTCAGCGGTGTCATTAGCCCGGTAGTCACACCTCTTTGCAAAGACCGTTCGCTGGACCAGGCGTCCTTCGAGCGTCTGGTCGAGTTCGAGCTCGAGGGAGGGGTTTCTGCGTTGTTCGTACTGGGGACCGGTGGTGAAGGGCCTTACCTGGACATGTCTCAGCGCGAGGACGTTGTTGCGAGTGCAGTTAAGCTCGTGCGCGGGCGGGTCCCGATTGTGGTCGGTATCAGCGACATCGGGACCGCGCGAGCGTTGCGCAACCTGGAGTTGTCGCTCGCGGCCGGAGTGGACGGCCTTGTCAGTACGCCGCCGTTTTACGGGGAGGTCAGCGAGGCGGAGATCGACCTACATTTCCGCACACTGGCACAAGCTGCGAAGGGACTACCCCTCTACGCTTATGACATCCCGAGCAAAGTTGGAGTGAAGATCCCGGTGACGACCACGCTACGGCTCGCACACGAGGGCGTGATCCGTGGCATCAAGGACTCGAGCGGTGATATGGACGAGTTCCGGCGCCTATGCCTGGCCCTGGCCGGCCTAGACGGCTTCAGCTTGCTGACCGGCTCGGACTCGAGTGCCGACATGGCGCTTTTCGAGCAGGCCGACGGAATGATCGCGGGGATGGCCAACGTCGACCCGCACGGCTTCGCTCGCATGTACCGAGCCGCGCTCAGCAAAGACTGGGCCGCGGCCCGGACTGAGCAGGACCGCCTGTTCTCTCTGCGCGACATCACCCGTGCCGGGCTACCGCGCGTCAGCAGCTTCAGTGCCACGATCGGTTCTTTTAAGGCTGCGCTCGTACACCGGGGCGTGATCGAGTGCGATGCTCTCCAATTGCCGCTATGTGAGCTGGACGACCGGGAGAAGTCAGTGGTAGCCGACCTGGTCGAGCGAGCCGGCCTGGGCCCAGTGGCCCCAGCGTAATGGGGCCTGGCGTGCGCATCAGCTCAGTGGAGGTCATGGCAGCTAGGCTCCCGCTGCGCCTTGGTCAATGGCAGGACCAGGTGCACACGGTCAGCCACATTGACCTCGTGGTGGTCGATGTCGGCTCAGACGACGGTTCTGTCGGGACGGGCATCAGCCATACATCGGGCGTCGGTGTAAAGGGGATCCTGGGCCTGCTGAGCGAACTGGCACCGGAATTGCCGGGCCGGCCCGCACAACCCGGGCTGATCTGGGACTGGTCGTGGAGGTTCCTGCACGACTGTGGGGGTGGTGGTATCACGACGCTCTCGCTGGCCGCGGTAGACATGGCCCTCTGGGACTTGGCGGGCAAAGCGCTACACGCGCCAGTGGTCGACCTGTTGGGCCGGAGGAGGGACTATGTCCCGCTCTATGCCAGCGGCATCAATCTCAACCTGAGCCAGGAGGAGCTTGTCGAGCAGGTGAAGCGTTGGCACTCGCTTGGCTACAAAGCTGCCAAGATCAAGGTGGGCAAGGATTGCCTGGAAGAGGACGTGGAGAGAGTGGCGGCTGTTCGTAGGGCGGTACCGGATCTGCCTCTAATGGTGGACGCCAACCAAGGGTGGACATTGCCGGAGGCCGTCCGGCGCATACGCAGTCTGCAGAGGTTTGACCTTGTGTGGGTGGAGGAGCCTTTGCTGGTCGACGACGTCGCGGCCCACGAGCACCTGGCGGCAGCGGTAGGCTGCCCGATCGCGCTTGGGGAAAATGTTTACACCGTCGCGCAGTTCAAGGAGTTCATCACGCGCCGCACCATCGAATACGTCCAAGCGGACGTGGCCCGCGTGGGTGGGATCACTCCCTACATGAGGGTGGCGGAGCTCGCCGCCGCCCACCAGCTACCTATGGCCCCGCATTTCATCATGGAAATAAGTGCCGAGGTTGTGGGTGCCATACGAAATTTGTACCTGGTGGAGGACACCACTGGCGGGACGCTCAGGGAACTGGGGGCGGTCGAAGCCGAAGGGGGCCCAGAAGACGGCATGTACCAAGTTGGTGCGGGCGAGGGCCTGGGTATTGAATGGGACAGGGCGTTCCTCAATAAAAGGCTAATCGACGGGTCCCGAGCGTCATATGGCTAGGGTCGCATGGCTGACACTGTGACGGACGGAAGACCTACCAGGGCGGCCATTTCTCAGGAGCAGTCGGGCTGGCCGGAGCGTTACGGCGAGCTTGCCCAACAATTATTGGCTGCTGCAGGCCGTGCTGCCCCGGTCTTGATCAGCTCGACGGTTGACGTGGACGAGATATATGCCATGGACGCGCCTCGCTTGCGCTCCCTGATAGAGCGTTCCGCCGTTCAGGGGGGCCTAGCGGCAGAGGTCGCCCATGGGGTCCGAGAGCAATTGCGGGCTGAACGCGATGGGGAGCTCTACTGGGACTGGCCTCAGGGCACTCGGTGGCTGCAGGATGCCTTGGGAGCACCCGACCGTCGCCAGCTCGGCGGTACCGGCCCGCAGGCGGCATGGGCGCTTGACGTCCTTGGGGCACCGAGCATAATGGCACTGAAGCGACGGCATCACGAGCAGCTTTCTGTCTTGCCTGACAACGTCCTAGTGTGCGCTCAAGGTGACCTGGTCCGTGTCCGAGACCTGCGCTCCGACGACAGGCTCCCACCCTCTAAGCACACGATCCTGGAGTTTTCCCGTGGCAGCACCCTATTAGGGAACCCGCTGGGCCGTTCCCACCGGCTGATCCTACGGTTTGCACCCATCGCGATCGAGATGGACCTGGAATTCCTTGCCATGCAGGACCAACTATGCCGGATGGCTGGCGCGGCGGTGGTCTCGGGGCTCAATGGCCTGGCCTCCTCGGACCGTGAGAGCCTTGAGTGGACTGGCAAGATCACACGCATGTGGGCCGACAATGGGGTTGCCCTCCGGCACCTGGAGCTGGGTGACACACGCAGGCCGGCACTGTTCAGGGAAATCCTGGGTCACCTGCGTGGGCTGTGTTCCAGTGTGGGCCTGAGCCTATCTGAGTTGTGGGGGCTTTGGGGATCGGGCGGAGACGTGGGCACCAAGGCGCTCGAGCTAGCAGCTGCGCTGGGCTCGACCTGTGTGGTCATACACGCCGACCAGTGGTCCTTGGCCGTACACCGGGACGACCGGGAGGCTATCGTGCGGCGTTTGATGGTGGGCAACCTCCTGGCTTCAGCCCGTGCCGTGCGAGGGGCGCCCGCGGCCGACCTTGTGCCCTTCGGGCGGGCGCGCTACACCGACGACTTGCCGCTACCGGGACGCTTGCCGGGCGGGTGGCACCTCGATTGCGTGCCAGTACCGCATGAGCCGCACCCCCTATCGACCATAGGCCTCGGTGACACCTTCACCGCGGGCCTACTCTTGGCCGCCGCCCTGGAGCTGACGCTCTAGGCAGCGCACCCAACCTCGGAAAAGGCGCACACTAGGAAAAGAAGGGGCTGTTGTGCTGTCAAAGATCCTCTGGAGCCTCATTGACCTCAAGGTCACCCTTCCGGTTTCTGCCATGGTTGCCTTGAGCGAGAAGCAGGGCTCGAAGCTGGCTTCGAGTCCGCCCCAACCACTTAGTACGTGTACCGGTGCGTGGGGAGAGATCGGGGGTCGCCGGTGATCGGGGTTGTGGGTGGCCGTGAGGAGGATGTGTGGACGGCTGCTCCGGCATCGTGGCCACCAAGTTTCGTACGGGCGGGACTCAACGGGGCTCAACGTGTGCCTTTTGGCGCCCTTCCGAGCACTTCCATGCACTCGGTAGAAGTGCCTCTGAACAGCCCATTTGCCTTGACACGCTGTTGACAAAGGTTGTGCAAAATACGTTCGCATCGTAGAAGTCGCCGGTTCAATCCGGTCACCTCCACCCTGTGCTTTGTATCTTCGCGCCTTTTGGCCTGTATATCATGGGCTTTTCAGGCTGTTGCAAAATGCCGTAATCTAACTACGCTCTTAGCATTGATATGCTAGGATAGGGCATGGCTTACAGCTACAAGCCGGTCGACCGGGACCAGCTGTTCCTGATGCCCCCCGACGTGCGGGAGTGGTTGCCGAAAGCGCACCTCGCTTGGTTCGTGCTCGACGTCGTCGAGCGGTTGGACACCTCGAGGCTCCACGACCGCCACCCGAACGACGGCGTAGGCCGTCAGGCGTACGACCCCGACATGCTGCTCGCCGTGTTGTTCTACGCCTACTGCAGCGGCGTGCGCTCGAGCCGCTCGATAGAGAGGCTCTGCCAGGTCGACGTCGCCTTCAGGGTCTTGGCCGCCAACCACGTCCCCGACCACACCACCATCGCCCGCTTCCGCCAGGGCTACGACGCCCTCGCACAGCAGCTTTTCGTGGAAGGGCTGGCACTTTGTGCCGAGGCTGGGCTCGCCAAAGTCGGCGTGGTGGCTATCGACGGGACCAAGGTGGCAGCCAACGCTTCGTTGAAGGCCAACCGCACACGGGCACGAGTAGAGGCAGAAGTCGCCGAGATGTTCTCCGGAGCCCAGGCCAAAGACGCAGAAGAAGACGACCTCTTCGGCGAGGGGCGGGGCGACGAGCTGCCAGGCGAGCTCGCCGACCCTCGCCAGCGCGCCGCCCGTTTGGACCAGGCATTGCGCCACCTCGAGGCCGAGGCAACGGCCCGGCGCGCCGAGGAGGGGGCCGCCAAGGCGAGGGCAGAAGAGGCCGCTCTTTCCAACCGGCCAGGCCGGCCGAGGGCCGAGCAGTCCGTCGCCAGTGCCGAGGCCGCCGTCGCCAGGTTGGTGGAGGAGCTCGAGGCACCCCCCGACGGGCACCTCGCCAGGGCCGAGGAGGCGCTGGGGAAGCTGGAGGCCGAGCTCGGAGCCGAGGCCGAGGCCGCCGAGGCCGAGCTCGCTGCGGCGATGGAGGAGGCCACCCAGGCCGAAGCCGCCAAGGTCACCGCCTCTGGCAAGAAGAGGGGCCGGCCGGCCGCCAGCCCGGGGGGCAGAAAGTGGCGAAGGCACGGGCAAAACGCGCCAGCGTGGCCGCCCTGGCAGAGCGGCGCCGGCGCAACGCCCGGGCTAGGGTGGAGAAGGTAATAGCGACACTAAGGACCCCAGGTTTTGCCAACGGCGTCGCCTCAGCTGTTGGGAGCTCCGGTCAGTCAGTACTGACTGAGCCGCCGGCGGGCGTGTAACCTCCGGCCGGCCACCACGTCATCTCCTCGTAAGCATGCAACAGCACGGCACTGGCCACCGCGCCGAGGGCACTGGAGGAGCAGTGAGAAATGAGAACTTCCAAAAACTTGAAAGGCGCTGGTGGGCGACTGTGCAAGGCCATCCTCGCCACGTCCGGGGCCGTCGGCCTCCTCGCTGCCATCACCCAGGCGGTTGTGCCGGTCGCTACCCATCTGCGCCTACACGGCCTCCGTGACCTCGGGCGCTGACGCCGGCCAGACCGTACGCCTCATCCACCTCAACAACATCAAGGCCTGACAGTGGCCGGCGGCGTTCTTGGGTCACGCGGAGCTGGGCTGCCCAGGCTGTCCCGCTCAGTGGGTCCAGGGCGCCCAGGACGTTGTCCCCCGCGTAGCCGCAGCTCTGGCATGCGGCGAGGCCCATGAGCAGGCTCGGCTCCTTGGTGTTTCGGGCGCGAAACGCCGGTTGTCGGCGAGGCGGCGGGCAGCGGCTTCGAGGGTCGGCTCACGGACGATAGGTGGCACAGCAATCTCGATCCAAGTCCCTCGCGGGGCCGCTCGCGAACCCGGTGGCTGCGCGACACGCGTTGCTCCTGGAGACGGTGGAAGCGGTTTATGGCTGGCCGGTCGTCGGCCCGGGCCGTCTTTTGGAAAGCAGCTTTGCTTGCATAAGCGGGGTTCCCCCGCGCCTACTACCACTGCACTCGGCCACTTCGTCGGTTCGGGTACCGTGAAACGGCTGCGAGTCTGTCATCGCCCAGCGGCTCAAGCTCCGGCGTGCGCTCGGCTGTACACGGTGCGACGGGCATCATGACGCTCTGCTGCCAAGACGCGAGCGGCCGGTGAGCGGAGAACACCTGTAGCGTACGCTTGGCAACCCGGTGCCACTGGGCGTAGCAAGCGACTACCATCGTGAGGAGCCCGTCCAGTTTGAGGTGGAGGTACTCTCTGCCTCGTCTACCTCAGGAGCGTCATGGCGATCGGTGAGAAGGTAATGCATTTCCAGGGTAAAGGGAGCGACCTTGGCACGGTGCAACTAAAGATCGAGAACTATCTGAAAAATGAGGGTTTCTCCGTCCAGTCTTCGCAGCGCAGCACACAAGGTTACGTTATCCAGGCCAAAAAGGGTGGTTTCCTCAGAGGAGTTGTGGAT
>DAHWQF010000186.1 GCA_027334785.1 Acidimicrobiaceae bacterium | reverse complement strand
CCCTATGACATGGGCACCTTCGGCAGCCGTTCCATGCCCGACAGTGGCGAGGCGCTGAGGCGGGCAGCCGCCGGCGCCCGCGCCGCGCTCGAGGAGATCGGCGGAGCGGGCCGGCTCGGCGGAGGGTTCCGGCTGGTTGTGCTCGACACCGAACCCCCGCTGGTCAAGCCAGAGGACCGGCGATTCGTGGGCCGGCTGGGCCACGAGGCCGGGCGGGTGGATGCCGTCACAGGTCATCGGCGGTTCGTGTCGGACCTCGAACGTCCCCAGATGGGCCACGGCGCCCTCCTCCGCCCAGCCGTCCCCGGCGCCACGCTGCGGTCGGTGGACTGCAGCCGGGCAGAAGCCATGGCCGGGGTGAAGGTGGTACAGGAAGGGCCTTTCGTCGGCGTGGTGGCCGACGACCCGGCCACGGCGCGCCAGGCCGTGGCTGCCATCGACGCCGAGTGGGAGGAGCCGCCGCCCATCGGCGACGACCTCGTCGAGTACCTGCGGGCCCACCCGGTGGCCGGCGAGGGATGGGAGCACCCAGTTGACGGGGCGACCGGCGACGTGGACGGCGCGCTGGCTTCCGCCGCCGAGTCGGTGACCACTACGTACACGACCGCCTACCTGGCCCACGTGCCCCTCGAGACCCGAGCCGCCCTAGCCGAGTGGGACAACGGCCGGGTGACGGTGTGGACCGGGAGCCAGGTGCCTTTTGGCGTGAGGACCCAGGTGGCGTCCGCTTTCGGGCTCGACGAGGGTGATGTCCGGGTAATAGTCCCGCCGACCGGCGGCGCGTTCGGAGGAAAGCACGCCGGCGAGGTGGCCTCCGACGCCGCTCGTTTGGCCCGGGCGTCAGGGAGGCCCGTGCGGGTCCACTGGAGCCGGGCCGAGGAGCTGCGGTGGGGAACGGTCCGCCCGATGGCGGTGATCGATGTCGCCGCGGGGCTCGACCGGGGCGGCGAGCTGGCGGCATGGGACTTCCTCAACATCAACTCGGGGACGGCCGCCCTCGCGCCCCCGTACCGGATTGGCGCCCGGCGCTTGCGGTACCAGCCGGCCCGCTCCCCGCTGCACCAGGGCTCCTACCGGGCCTTGGCCGCCAACGCCAACAACTTCGCCCGGGAATCGGTGATCGACGAACTGGCTCACCTATGCGGCGAGGGCCCGCTCCAGTTCCGCCTGGGCCGGCTCGACGACGACCGGCTGGTCGACGTGCTCCGAACGGGAGCTGAGCGCTTCGGTTGGGCGGACGGCCTCGCGACGGGGGTGGACAACGGCGTACGCACCGGACAAGGCCTGGCGGTGGGGCTGGAGAAGGGCGGCCGGGTGGCCACTTGCGCCGAGGTACGGGTAGGAGCCGACGGCCAGGTGACGGTCGTACGCGTCGTCACGGCCTACGACTGCGGCACGGTGGTCAACCCCGACACTGTGGTCAACCAGATCGAGGGTGCAACGATGATGGCCCTCGGTGGCGCGCTCTTCGAGGCTCTGCCCGTCGCCGGCGGACGGCTCGCCGAGCCATCGCTCACGCGTTACCCGCTGCCCCGGTTCGCCCACTTGCCCGAGATCGACGTGGTGCTCTGCGACCGCCCCGACTTGCCGCCGGCCGGCGCGGGTGAGACCCCCATGATCGCGGTCGCTCCGGCCGTCGCGAATGCCATCTTCTCGGCCACGGGCCGCCGGCTCCGCTCGCTCCCGCTTGTCCCGACCGGGAAGCTCCCCTGACGACGGGGCTGCCCGTGTCCGAGCTGGACGAGGAGTTGTGGCAGTGGTGCCAGCGCGAGGTCCCCTTCGCCGTGGCGACTTTGGTCGGCGTCCGGGGGAGCGCGCCACAAGCGCTGGGCGCGTTCATGGCGGTGAACAGTGAAGGGCAGGTGCTCGGCGGCCTGTCGGGGGGCTGCATCGAAGGGGCTGTGTACGACCTGGCGACCTCGCTACTGCCCGGCGGCGCCCCGCGCCTGGCCACCTACGGGGTAAGCGACGACGAGGCGCTCGGGGCCGGGCTTTCGTGCGGGGGCACCTTGGAGGTCCTTGTGGTGCCGTTCGGGTTGCCAGACCGTGCCCTGGTCAGCGAGGTCGTCTCGTCCAAGAAAAGGGCCGAACCGGTGGCGCTGGCCCTGGTGACGATGGGCGAGCGGTTGGGCGCCTCCCTCGGTATATGGCCAGACCGGGCCGAGGGCTCACTCGGGACAGGACAGCTCGACCTCGCCGTTACCGCCGAGGCACAGCGACTTCTGAAAAAGGGTGAGAATGCCGTGTTGCGCTGTGGCCCTAGGGGCGATGTGAGGGGCCGCCCGCCAGGCCGAGCAGCAGTGAGCCGGGCTCGCGGCGAGATGGAGGTGTTCGTGCAGGCGTTCCTCCCGCCTCCCAGGTTTATCGTGTGCGGCGCCTCGGACCTGGCGTCGGCGCTCGCTCGCCTCGGTTGCTGCCTGGGCTACCGGGTCACCATCTGCGACGCCCGCGCCCTGTTCGCGGTGCCCGAACGTTTCCGAGACGCGGCGGAGGTCGTGTGCGATTGGCCGCACCGGTACCTGTCCTCCACGGCCGTAGATGAACGGACCGTCATTTGCGTGCTGACTCACGACCCCAAGTTCGACGTGCCCGCCCTCGAAGTGGCGCTCCGCGGGCCGGCGGCTTACGTCGGTGCCTTGGGCAGCCGCCCGGCCCACGAGCACCGCCTGGCCATGTTGCGGGCGGCCGGGCTCGGGACCGAAGAGCTCAGGCGGCTGTCATCGCCGGTCGGTCTCGACATCGGGGCAATTACGCCCGAAGAAGTGGCCGTTTCGGTCATGGCCGACGTGGTCCGCCGGCGCCGGGGAGGGACGGGGCTGCCCTTGACGGAGCGGAGCGGCCCCATCCACTCGACGCCCTCAGTCTCGGGCCAAATGACGCTCCCAACCGGGTAAGGGGCGGCTGCGGGTGAGCGTGGCCGGTCTCCTCCTCGCCGCGGGCGGGGGCAGCCGCCTTGGTTACCCCAAGGCCCTCGTGGACTACGAGGGTGAGATGCTCGTCGAGCGGGGCGCCAGGCTGATGTGCAGTGCTGGGCTTGTGCCCGTGCTGGTCGTGCTCGGGGCCGGCGCGCCAGCCGTACTTGAACGCGCCCGCATCGCCCCCGCCCGTGCGGTGGTGAACAAGAAGTGGCAAGAGGGGATCGGTTCCTCGTTGCGAGCCGGCCTGGCTGCACTGGAAGCCGGGGACGGTGCGAGTGCGCCTGGGCCCGATGGTGACCGCGCGGAGGCCGCCCTAGTCGCCTTGGCGGACCAGCCGTTGGTCAGTCCCGAGCTTTTCCGGCGCCTCGTCGCCGCCTGGGCAAACGGAGCGCCCGCAGTAGTCGCCACCTTCGGGGGCGAGCAACGCAACCCCGTAGTCCTGGACAGGAGCCTCTGGGAAGATGTCAAGGCGTCGGTCTCGGGCGATGTTGGCGCTCGCGTTTACCTGCGCAGCCACCCCGAACTCGTTAGCGCGGTAGCTTGCGACGACGTGGGCTCCGCCTTCGACATCGACACGGCCTTGGATCTACGCCGGCGCCGGCGTTCTCAGGACGAAGCCGATGCGGCCATTTCTGGTGCCTGCTGCTCGGAGTAAACCGTGAATACGCCGTCTATCACGTAACGCTCCCCGGCATAGCGCGTCTCGGTGTGCTCGAGAGGTGCGCCGTGAGCGTCGAAGACGACCCGGCGCTCAACTATGAGAGGCGAACGCACGGGCACGCAGAGCTTTCTTGCCTCGGCCTTGGTGGCGACTTGGGCAGATATCCAGCTATTGGCGAGGCTCGGCACTCTCCCCATCCGTATGAGCGCAGCATGGAGCGACTGCTCCAGGTCGCCGGCGAGTACGGGCGCGCAGTCGAGGGGGAGCGCGGCGTGCTCGAGTGCCATCGGCGTACCGTTGGCCAGCCGCAGGCGCCGGATGACCACGACGCGGGTGCCTTCGTCCAAATGCAGGGCTTCCATGTCCGCCACCCTCGCGGGCTGAAGGCTGGCCTCCAGGAGCACCGAGGAGGCGACCATCCCTCGACGCCGCATGTCCTCGGTGAAGCTCATGAGGGAGCCAACCCGGCGGTGCACGGGCCGCGGGGCGACGAAAGTGCCTTGACCGCGCCGTCGCCGTACGAGCCCCTCGGCCGCCAGGTTTTGCACCGCCTGCCGGGCGGTCATGCGGCTGACCGAGAACTGCTCGGCCAGTTGGACTTCGGTGGGCACGGGGTCGCCCGGCGCCAACTGCTGGACCTTTTGCCGGAGCCAGCGCTCGATCTGTTGGTACTGGGCGTCCGGGCTCACAACATTAGTATATACAAAGAGTGGCGATCCAGGGCGGCCCGGTGCCGCATGCGGTGTAAGGATCTACGAGAAATACCGCTCTTGACAGCATTCCTCAAGACGATTAGTATAGACATAGTTAGACGACGGGTACTTCAAAGAGTCGGTGCTCGCGCGCCGGGGAGGGGTACGAAAGATGGACCGAAGCCGGGACCGCTGGACGGTTTTCGTCGTCCCCTCCAGCCACAACGACATCGGGTGGGCGGGTACCCCGGCAGAGGTGGCCGACCACCGGGTCAAGATCATCGACTCGGCCCTTCGACTGGTCGAGGACCCGTCTCTTGGTTACCGGTTCTCCATGGAAACGGCCCTCTACCTGCGGGAGTACCTGGACCGGAAGCCCGAAAACTCCTCCTTGTTAGAAGAGCACCTGGCCCGGGGCCACCTCGAGTGGGGTGCTTCCTACGTCCAGACCTACGAAGGCCTCCAGACCGAGGAGGGGCTGCTGCGCCAGTTCGCCCTCGGCATACGCATGACAGAAGAAGCCGTCGGGTACCGCGCCGAGGGCTACTGGAACGTTGACGTCGTTGCACGGTCCCTCCAGTTGCCCCAGGTGCTCCGCCACGTGGGCGTCGGCTACATGACTTTGTCGCGCAACCGGCCCGGTCTGTACTGGTGGGAGGCGCCTGACGGCTCGAGGGAGCTCACCTTCAACTACTGGGAAGGTGCTTACGGGCGGGCGAAGATCTTCGACTCGTGGAAGCACCACCTGTCACCACTCGAGTCGAGCCAGGCCCATGCCGGCACGGAGCAGGGCCTCCCGGGTTTGGAGGCGGTCAGGGCGGCCCTGGAGAACCTCGCCGACGAATGGGAAAAGAGGCTGGACGATTACGGCTTGCCGCACGGCCTAGCCGTGGTCCTGGCCGCGGACTACACGGTGCCGGACGCCTCTATCGTGGAGCTCCTCCAGCGCTTCAACCAGGCTGGCCCCGGCCCAGGGCGCGAGTTCGAGCTCCGCCTAAGCACGGTGCGCGAGTACCTGGACTGGGTGAAGGGGCGGTCGCAGCTCGACCGCCTGCCCGTCGAGCGAGGAGAGGTCCCCAACCCGTGGGTGTACCAGCAACCGGGGCACTGGGAGGTGGTGGCCAACCTGCGGCGCGGGCAACAGGCTCTCCTCGCGGCCGAGGCGCTCTGGTCGCTTCTCTGCCTGCGAGCGGGGGAGTGGTCCCGCTACCCGTCGGAGCAACTGCGGGCCGCGTGGGAGGACGCCCTCTACCCCGACCACGGTTATGGCGGCCTCCACGGTGAGGGCACCGACGCGGTCTTTCACGACAGGGTCAACCGGGGCTACTTCAGCGGGCGGGGCCTGGTACTGGCTGGGCTGGCGGAGTTGGCTGCTGGGGCGGAGTTGGCTCCCGGGGCGGGGGGGCGAGAGGAGGGCATCGACGAGGTAGTCGTGTTCAACCCCAACTCGTGGCCTATTTCCGATTGGGTGGACGTAACGCCACGGTCCTTCTCCTTCGACCAAGCGCCTTCGGGCCCGGCCCGGCTAGCGGTGGAGGACGCGGCGGGCCGTGCCGTTGAGCACCAAGTCGTGGCTGGGGGGGCACCTGGCACCAGAGTCGGGTTCCTCGCGTCTTCCGTGCCCGCTCTCGGCTACACGCGCTACTACCTGCGTCGTGACGCAGGGGATGCGGCGAGCCACGGGCAGGGAGGTGGCGGCCCAGTCCGCAGCGCAGGCGAGGACATCGTGTGGGATGCCGGCGGTGTCATGGCGCGAGTCACGGGCGGCGGCTTGGCCGAGCTGCGCGTCGACGGCGTACCCCTCCTCTCGACGGACCGCTACCTGGGCGGCGAGGTGCTCCAGCTGTCGTCCCCGGGCGTCGATGTCGGGACCCACGAGCACGACGACGAGTACGACTGGCGGATCGTGCGGCCCTTCCAGCCCGAGGTGGACGGCGCTGTGCGCCCGGTGGCTGGGCGTGCCGAACTGGTGGAGAGCGGGCCAGTGCGCTGGGTCGTGCGCTGCCGCTCCGAGCACCGTCAGTGCGTGCTGGACCAGCAGATCACCTTTTACCTGGCGATGCCCCGCGTGGACCTCCAGGTGACCGTCGTTGGCTGGACGGGGGAGCACAGCAGGGAGCTCCGCTGGGTGTTCCCCCTCGCCCGGGAGGCTCGCCGCATCCGCTATGGGGTGCCCTTCGGTCATGCCACCCTCGGTGAAGACGAGGTCCCCGAGTTCATAGACGTGCGACCTCGAGAGTTCCTGCGGTGGCTACTGGCCGACCTCGGCACGGCGACCTTCGCGCTCTCTTCGCCCGTTTCGACTTTCGATTGGTTGGAGCCCACTCGTCCGGCGAGCGAGGGCACCTTCCTCCAACTGGTGCTCCTGGCGACGAAGCGGAGCATCCACCCTCGCGGCAATTGGTACAGCCAAGAGGGCTCGCACACCTTCACGGCCAGCATTCACCCGAGGGCGTG
>DAHWQF010000185.1 GCA_027334785.1 Acidimicrobiaceae bacterium | reverse complement strand
GTCTCGAGCTCGTCGGTAGCAGGCTTGGCCTTTGCCCGCCTCGGGACCAGGGCGACGGTCATGCTGGCCGGTACCGCCGGCGCCGTCGGGGCGCTCGGGATGGTCCTGTCGCCTACGTTCTTGGTTTTCGTCGTGTCCGGAGCGCTGATCGGCGTCGCCGCCGGGCTCCTCGACAGCACCATGAACACCTCTGTCGCGCTGACGGGCCGCAACCGGCTGCTCAACATGCTCCACGGTTCCTACGGCGTGGGCACCACCCTGGCGCCTCTCGTAGTAACAGCAGCGGTTCTGGCCGGTTCGTGGCGGGACTCCTATGTCGTCGTCCTTGGGGCGGAGCTGCTGCTCGTGGGCTTGTGGTGGGCGGCGGGGCGTGCCGGCCCCCGGTTGAGGCGAACGCCGCCGGAGGCCCGTTGGCAAGGCAACGGCGCCGGCGGCGATCCGCCTCCCGCTGACGGCGGCGCAACATCCTCGGGCCACACCGCGCCGGCCTCGGGCCACACCGCACTGCCGGCCCTGGGCCACACCGCCCCGCGGGGCCCGGGCCACACCGCCCTGCCGGCCCTGGGCCACACCGCCCTGCCGGGGCCGGGTCCGGCCGGCACTGCGGCCGGTACAGCCCCGTCGTCTGCCACGGGCAAAGGTGGGCGGCTCCGGCTGGTGCTGGTCGTCGGGCTAGGCCTGGCCGTCTTCATGGTCTACACGGGCTTCGAGGTCTCAGCTGGGCAGTGGGAGCCAAGCTTCGACCGGGGCGAACTTCACCTGGGCGCGGGCGCCACCGGCCTAGCCACGTTCGGGTACTGGGGCGCGCTTACCCTGGCACGCTTCGGCCTCGCTCTGCCCCGCCGGCCCGTGCCTCCGGTAGCGGTGGTTCGCTGGGGTTGCCTGGTCGCCCTCGGCGGGGCGGCGATGGTGTGGTGGCGGCCGGCACCGGTGGTCGCTCTGATCGGGCTGGTCGTGGTGGGGGCAGCCCTCGCCGGGGTGTTCCCCGCCCTTATAGCGCTCACCCCGGCTCGGGTCGGTGAGGACGTGGCTCACCACGTGATCGGCTGGCAGATCGGGGCGGCAGGGGTGGGAGGCTCGGCCATCTCCGCGGCTTTCGGCCTAATCTTCCAGCGGTTCGGCTTGGGCCAGCTCGGCCTGGCCCTCGTCGTCGTCGCGTTCGCGCTGCTGACGGGCATCTTCGTGCTGGAAAAGGTGTGAGCTTTGAAGTGGCGGTAGCAAGACCGGAGGTCTTGGTCGTGGTCGCCGGCACGGGCACGGAGGTGGGCAAGACCTGGGTCGCCTGCGCCCTAGCGAGCGAGTTGCGCCGGCGGGGCGTCGTGGTCGCGGCGCGCAAGCCAGCGCAGTCGTTCGAGGGGGAGGCGCCCACCGAACCTACGGACGCGGAGCGCCTCGCTGCCGCGACGGGCGAGACCATGGCGGACGTGTGCCCTCCCTGGCGCTGGTACGGGAAGACCATGGCCCCTCCGATGGCGGCTGAGTCCTTGGGCCTGCCCGTCTTTGCCCTGAGAGAACTGCTGGACGAGCTCCGGTGGCCTACCGGCGCCCGCGTGGGCCTCGTCGAGCAGGCGGGAGGCGTCGGCTCGCCCCAGGCCGACGATGGCGACGGTGTGGACATGGTGGACCTGCTCCAGCCCGACCTGGTTGTGCTGGTGGCGCGGCCTGGTCTCGGAACCCTGAGCGACATTTCTCTCTCGTCGCGGGCGTTGGCCAGCCAGCACGTGCTTGTCTACTTGAACCGCTTTGACCCGGCCGATGAGCTGCACGTTGCCAACCGGCGCTGGCTTTGTGAGCGCCTGGGGCTGCAGGTGGTGACTTCGCCGGCGGAACTGGCCGGCGGGGTCGAGAACCTGGCCGGCTACGGGCCGGCGTCGTGACCGGCGGCGCCCAGTATGACCGGCGGCGAGCCTGTGAGTCTGTGAGCCTTTGAGCGGCCAAGGGCCCGTCCGTGCGCGAAAAACTGACCGATCTCAACTCATTAGCCGCACATCGGTAGGTTTTGGGCGCGAATTCGTGCAGGTAACCAGCAGATGTGGCTTTTGCTGGAGCACATCGGTCAGTTTTTTGCGCGCGCATGCCGTACGGAGGGCCTCGCCCAAATCGCCGGCCTCCATCTTGCTTCGCTCCGTGGTTCCGTGACCACTTAGCGTCCAAGCCAGCGCCGGCCCGGGTGGGCCGCCACCGGCAGCGCCGGCCCGGGTGGGCCGCCACCGGGCGGGGCCGTCTCATCGGCTCCTCTGGCGCCGACCCCATCAGTTCACGAAGCGGAGATCGCCCACTCGACTCGGACTGAGCCCTCCGGCGGGACGCTCAACAGCCCGAGGCCGTTGTTGAACGCGTTGGGCGCGCACGTGTACGGCTCGATGGCGAGGCCCTGGCGTTGGAACTCGGCAGGCAGCGTGTCACCGCTGTAGACCTGCACGTAGTTGACTTCCGGCCCGTACGTGCAGGTGATCTTGGCCCCGCCGGCGGGCGAGGCAAAGCTGACCGCCGCGTTGCCGTTGTTTCCTCGCAGAAGGCCAGCGAATGTCACGTCTAGGTGGGCGGGCCCGACGGGTCGAGGCGTTCGGAAGTCGAGCGAAGTGCCCTCCACGGGTTTTGGCGGCCCGAGCGGGTTCAGCGCTTGGTCGGTCTCCAAGTAATGGTCTGCCGGTATATGTAGGACGCCTGTGTCCACGATTGGTAAGCCGGCGGTGAAATAGGGGTGGCAGCCGTAGCCGAACGGGGCGTTCCCACTGCCCGTATTGGTGGCCGAAAAGACGATGACCAGGCTGTCGGCGGTCCAGGTGTAGGACTGCTCGAGGTCGAAGCAAAACGGGTAGCCCGGGCGGGCGAGCATCCGGGTCGCCATGGTCAGGCGGCCGCCGGCGTGCTCCTTGGGCGACCAGCTGAGCCAGCGAGCGAAACCGTGGAGTGCTGCCTGCTTGGCATAGTCGTCCACCGGCAGCTGGTAGTTCTCCCCCTCGAAGCGGTACAAGCCGCCGGCGATGCGCCCAGGCCAAGGGGCGAGGATCTGGCCGTGCCCGCCGGCGCCACCGTAACCATCGTCGTTGACGGTGTTAAGGAGCTCGACGCCGCCCCAGTTGACCTGGAACAGGGTGGCACCTGCCTCGGTGACGACTGCGGTCCGGCTGCCGTTTTTCACCTCGAAGAGCTGGCCGGTTCGTCTTGGCTGCACTGGGGGGACGAGAGGCACGGGCACAGGTTAGCCTTCAGGCATGCGGGGAACAGGTGAGCTTGCGTGGCTGGACGACATTACGGAGGCGGCGCTTGACCTCCGGTCCCCGACGCGTGCTCAAGCGCTGTCGGTGCTCCAGTCCGGCGACGATGTGCTGTTGGACGTCGTGGCCGCGGCGGCGAAGGTCCGGCGGGCCTTTTTCGCCAATCGCGTCAAGCTCAACTACCTCGTCAACATGAAGAGCGGGCTCTGCGGCGAGGACTGCGGCTACTGCTCGCAGCGGCGGGGCTCGGAGGCCGAGGTGCTCAAGTACAGCTGGTTGGCCCCCGAGGTGGTGGCAGAGGAGGCGGAACGGGCGGCTCGGCGCGGCGCCAAGCGGGTCTGCCTGGTTGCCAGCGGGCGCGGGCCTACCGATCGCGACCTGCAACGGGTCGCCGGCACGGTCGCCTCCATCCGGGCCAGCCGGCCCGGGCTCGAGATTTGCGTGTGCCTTGGGCTCCTTGCCCCGGGACAGGCGGCTCGCCTCAAGTCCGCCGGAGTGGATGCCTACAACCACAACCTCAATACGAGCGAGCCCCACTACGGCCGGATCTGCAGCACGCACACCTTCTCCGACCGGGTGGGGACCGTGCGCAGTGCGGCCGCCGCCGGGCTGTCGCCGTGCTCGGGGGTGATCGTTGGTATGGGGGAGACCGACGCTGAGCTCGTTGACGTGGCCTTCAGCCTGCGCGACCTCGAACCACAGTCCGTACCGGTCAACTTCCTCATGCCCTTCTCCGGCACGCCCCTTGCCGGGATGAACGAGCTCACGCCCGCGAAATGCCTTCGAGCCCTGGCCATGTTCCGCTTCGTGTTCCCCGACGTCGAGGTGCGCATAGCGGGTGGCCGGGAAATGCACCTACGCAGCCTCCAGGCGCTTGGCCTTCACATCGCCAACTCGATCTTCCTCGGCGACTACCTGACCTCGGAGGGCGCGCTCGCCGGCGACGACCTGCAGATGATCAGGGATGCCGGCTTCGTCGTCGAGGACGCCAACGAAGGCACCCTCCCCCCACACCGCCAAGCCGTGATGCCGGCGCTACGCCGGCGAGGCCCCGGGACCTGCCGCCCGGCCAACGCCTGAGGCGGCCTCGCCGGCGCCTGGCCGGCGGAGCGTGACCACCATGCGGGTACCG
Source organism: Acidimicrobiaceae bacterium (assembly GCA_027334785.1). Taxonomy (GTDB): domain Bacteria; phylum Actinomycetota; class Acidimicrobiia; order Acidimicrobiales; family Palsa-688; genus JAJZYO01. The sequence goes on along the minus strand of DAHWQF010000185.1, from coordinate 2,406 downwards.
CCCGCCGGGCCGGCGGGTGATTCTGCCCTCACCTGGCCGCCCATGGCCGTTACCAGTTCGTGGACGATAGCGAGGCCGAGCCCCGAACCAAGCTTGCGCGAGGCGGCGGATGGCGACTGGTAGAGCCGCTCGAACACCCTGTCCAGGTCGGCGGGCGGGATGCCGGGGCCGTCGTCTTCCACCGCCAGCTGCGGCTCCCCGCCGGCGCCGTAGCTCGCGGTGACCGTCACCCGCTGGCTCGCGTACTTGAGGGCGTTCTCGACGACGTTGGCGACAACCTGGGCGAGACGGTCCGGGTCGGCGTAGCACAAGACACGGTCGGGCAGCCGGCTCGCCTGGTGCCCGAACCTTGGGCGTCTCCCTGAGGTGCCTCCGATGGGGGAGGTGGGGAAGGTGGCTGAGGTGAGCACCCCCGAAGGAGCCATGGTCCTGCTCGCGGCTATGGCCCGCGGGGACTGAAGCTCGATCGTGAGGCCGAGCGACGCCGCCGCCGGCTCGAAGCCCTCGGCCGTAGCGTGCACGACCTCGAAGAGATCCACGGCAGTGCACGAGAGGCCGAACGAGCCCGCCTCCAGTTTGGCCAGTTCCAGCAGGTCGCCCACCAGGCGCTCGAGGCGCCGAGCCTCGGACAAGACGACGCTGGCGGCGTGGGGTACGTCCTCGGCGGCGCCGTCGGCCAGGGCTTCTGCGTAACCCCGGATCGAAGTGAGGGGAGTGCGAAGGTCATGGGACACCGACATGAGGAACTGGCGCTGGGCACCGCGGGCCGCAGCCAGGCTCTTAGCCATCTGGTTGACGCTGTCGGCCAGCGAGACCAGCTCGTGGCCCTCTCTCGCCGGCACCGTAACACGCGCCGAGAGGTCGCCGGCGGCTATGCGGCCAGTCACCGCCTCCACTTGCTGGAGCGGGTGGGCGATCCGTCTGCCGAGACGGGTGGCCGCGAGCAGCGAGACCACCACGGTCGCTGCCGCGGCGATGGCGAACCATGTGCCCGCGCTGCCCAGGCCGACAGGGGCTCGCCTGGTCAGCACGACCACCAGGTTGACGTCCTGGCAGCTCGGGCAATGAGGCGCCCCGGCTACCGGCCGCTGGGTCGAGAAGAGCAACGCGGCCCAGGCCAGGTTGCCTCTGTGGCCCGTGACCGGGAGGCCCTCGACCAGGCTGGCCGATTGAAGCTCGCTCTGGTGGAGCCCCCCGGGCAACGCCACAGGCTGCTTGGGGTCGAGCAGGTTGTAAAAGGTGAAGTTCGTCCTCACGCCATAGACGGCCTCACCTTGCAGGTTGAGCGGAGCTTTCAATATCTCGAGGATGCTGTGCAGCACGTTTGCGGTGTCGTGGTGGTTGCCAGCCACCACCTCGTCTTGGACGCCCGTGGCTAATTGCTTGGCCTCCACCACCAGCTGGGACTCCGTCTTGCCCACGCTGTCGAGCGCCGTGAGACCCAAGGTGGCGAGACCAGCGAAGACGAGCGCCCCTACGACCAAGGCGAACATCGTCAGGCTTATCCGCCGGCGCACGTCCCTTCACCCGAGCCTGTAGCCCATACCCCACACAGTGTTGAGCGGCAGCGCGTCGCCGAGCTTCTTTCGTAGCTGTCGGACGTGGGCGTCAACCGTGCGATCGTCGCCGTACCAGCCCGGGCCCCACACCCCGTCCAAGAGCTGCTGGCGAGAAAGGGCCCGTCCGGGGCGTTCAGCGAAGAAGGCGAGCAGCTGGAACTCCCGCGAGGTGAGCGCCACCACCCTCCCCTCCACTCGCGCCTCTCGCCTGGCCAGGTCCACCTCTACACCGCCTGCGGACAGCACCTCGGGGCGCTCGGCCAGCCCCTCCGAGCGGCGCAGGATGGCCTTCACCCGCGCCACCACCTCTCGCGGGGAAAACGGCTTGGTGACGTAGTCGTCGGCGCCCATCTCAAGGCCGAGCACCCGGTCGACCTCGCTGTCCCGGGCGGTCAGCATGAGCATCGGGAGGGGGTTGGACGCCCGCACCCGCCGACAGACCTCAAGGCCGTCCATGCCGCCCGGGAGGCTGACGTCGAGGATGGCGAGGCGCGGGTGCTCTCGCTGGATGGCATCAAGGCCGGCTTGCCCCGTGTTCGCCTGCAGGACCCTGAAGCCTTCGCGCCGCAGGTAGAGGTCCAGCAGGTCGGCAATGTTGTTGTCGTCTTCGACGACCACTATGGTCCCCTGGTCCTCTGCCACATTGCCAGCATGGCACAGGCGGGGGCCCCAGCCCCCCCAGGAGCCGGCTCTTCGTCCTCGCCCGCCCGGGGCCGTCTACGCTGGGGGCGGGATGGCGACTTACCTCGACCGGATCCTGACGTGGCACCGCGAGCGCGCCCAGTCAGATAGCCGCGACCTGCCCGGCTTGGTAGCCTCGGCACGAGCGTTGGCGCCGGCGAGGGGG
>DAHWQF010000184.1 GCA_027334785.1 Acidimicrobiaceae bacterium | reverse complement strand
TCCTTGTCTTTGAAGCCCTGGAGGTTGAAAGGTATCTTATTTGCCCTGAATAATGCTTCTATCTTTAAAGCCTCTTCATCTAAAAGCTTCTTTATTTGTGCGTTAGCCTCAAAAGCGTCCATATTCGCTGGGCGGTGGAGCTCGGGGTACCCAACAGCTGGTTCAACAACTGAGTTCTTCGACGTCATTGCTGTGCGGTGGGAGGGGTGAGCCCTTTCGGGGGCGTACCCACCATCCTCGCAACCCTCATCGGCGCCATGACCCGCACGCTCCAACAGGCCTTGGACGTGACCAACGTTAACACCTACTTGGCAACCGCTCGTGGTCGGGGTCGTCATCCTTGTCGCCGTGGCTATAGACAGCGTGTTGCGCGGCGGCGGCCTGGCCGGCGTGGGGGACCTCTTCAGAGGCTGGGTCGCCCTCGGCCGAGGTGGAGCGAGCTCGTCCGGCCGGGGAGGGACCGCGGTCCTGGCTCCCTCCAAGGCCGGGCTGGACGGTCTTGCCGGCCAATCTGGGCCTGTCGGCAGCGGGCAGCAGCCCGCTAAGGTGACCGATTAGGAAAGAACGTCCCGTGGCAAAGCCGGGCTCGTAGCAGCCCTCGGCAGACGGCACAAAGACCTCGGGTTCACGCTCTTCAAGTGGCTTTGGCTCAAGTCGCACCGTCCGGAGGTGTGGCGACGGTGCACCACCTGGGTGGGCATAGGCGACTACGTGGTACTGCGCTGGACGGGCGAGGCGGCCATGAGCGTGAGCCACGCCAGCCGCACCGGGCTGCTCGACCTCAGCGCCTTCGCCTGGCAAGAGGAGTGGGCGCCCGAGGTCCTGGCTCGGGGGGCCCGAGCACTGCCCTCGCTCCAGGATGCGGGCAGCGTGGTGGGGCTACTGCTCCCAGGACGGGCCCCGGGCCTCCTGACAGCGGGCAGCGTGCCCGTCGTGTCCACCGGCTTGGACCACGTCGTGGGAGCCCACGCGGCCGGTGCCATCCGGCCCGGGCGAGTGATGGACTCGCTTGGTACCGCGGAAGCCCTGCTGGCCCAGGTGCCGCCCAGCTTCGTGGTGGGCACAGGCCCCTCGACGAGCATCGACTTCGGCGCCGGCTTGGCCCCCGGTACCCACATTGCGGTCGCCGGCCTTGGAACTGGTGCCGGGCTGGGCCAGATGTCCAGGGTTCTCGGGGCAGCCCCGAGCCGGCGCCGGGCAACCCTCGAAGCAAGTGCCGGAAAGTTGGAGCCCGGTGCCGACGGCTTGGTTTATGTCCCGCCGAGGGCGCGCAGCGATGTCGGCGGTGCATTGTTCGGCCTCAAGTTGGCTCACGGCCGGGAGCACTTGTACAGAGCCGCGGTAGAAGGTTGGGCCTACGCGGCAGACGACGCACTGGCCGCCTTGGGTGACAGGGAAAGGACGAACGAGGTTTTCTGCACCGGGGGAGGCGCCAACTCCCAGTTGGTGGTGCAGGTGAAGGCGGCCATGCTGGGCAGGGCCATAAAACGCGTGAAGACCCCTCAAGTGGTCGCGGTAGGAGCGGCGCTCTTAGCGAGTAAGGCCGGGTTCGGACAAGACCTGCTGAAAGAGTGGGAGCCTGAATGCGACACCGTGCCACCCGACAGCTCATGGGTGGGGTCGTACGCAGGGTTGCGGGCACGCTTCGAAGAGCTGGCACGCAAAGTGCACCCGAGTCGAAAAGGGCACATATACCCCTAGTGACAGACGTGCTCGGTGTGCATAGGCTGGGACAAGTCCACGGGACTGGGACCCACCAGCACCAAAGGGGGAGCCATGCAAGACAGTTCGGCCATTACCAAGCAGCGCGTCGTGCACATCAATCAGGGAGCGGCGGGCGACGCGCCCCTGCCATGCTTCATCGGCGGGCGGTGGCAGCCTGGCCGGAGCGGCAACGTCATCGAGGTCTTGAGCCCGGCCGATGGCACGCTCATCGCGAGAGTGGCGGCAGGCGGCGCGGAGGACATCGACAGCGCCATTGATGCCGCTTGGGGAGCATTCGAGGGCTGGTCCTCGCTCCACCCGAAGGAGCGGGCCGAGCACTTGGTGCGCCTGGCTGACCTGGTCGACGAGCACACCCAGGGGATAGCAGAACTGGAGTCGCTCGACGTCGGCAAGCCCGTCGCTGACGCCGTGGGCTTCGACGTGCCCTTTGCTGCCAAGGCGTTCCGGTACTTCGCAGACGTGGCCACCGCCCACCAGCACTCAGAGGAACTGGCAGTACCGGGCATAGAGGCGAGGCAGCTGCTATTGCCGCGTGGCCCGGTCGGCTTCATCTTCCCCTGGAACTTCCCCTTCCTGCTCTTTGCCTGGGGCACCGCCCCCGCGCTCGCGGCCGGCAATACCGTCGTCGTGAAACCAGCCGAGCTGACGCCGCTGTCGAGCCTGCTGCTCTGCGAGCTCGCCGAAGAGGCGGGCATCCCGCCGGGCGTGGTCAACGTGGTGCCGGGCCTCGGGGAGACCGCCGGGGCTGCCCTGGCCAACAGCCCACGCATCAAGATGATCTCGTTCACAGGGTCACCGGAGGTGGGAAAGGCCGTTGCTAAAGCTGCCGCAGGCAACCTCGTGCCGAGCAAGTTGGAGCTCGGCGGGAAGGGCGCGGCCGTCATCTTCGACGACGTGGACGTGGAGGCCACGGCGGCCAAGCTGGCGGGGGCCATCACGCTCAACACCGGCCAGGTCTGCTGCACAGCGACGCGCTGGCTCGTGCACGAGGCCATCTTCGACCAGTTTGTGGAAACGGTGTCCAATGAGCTCTCGGCCACGGTGATCGGCCCGGGCTCTGACCCGAAAAGCACTATGGGCCCGCTCGTGAGCAACGGGCAACGCCGGCGCGTCCTCGGTTACCTCGAACGCGGCACGCAACAAGGGGCGTCGTTCCTCCTAGAAGGCGGCGAGGCGCGTGTCCAGGGCTACGAGGGCGGCTACTACGTCTCACCCGCGCTGCTCACCGGGCCGGCCGACAACGTCTGTGCCCGCGAGGAGATTTTCGGCCCGGTGGCTTACGTCATGAGCTTCGCCGACGAGGCGGGGGCGGTGGAGACGGTGAACCGTTCCCACTACGGGCTCGCCAACAGCGTGTGGAGCAGCGACCTCTCCCGTGCCAGGCGCGTGGCCGAGCGCCTGGTCGCCGGCACGACCTGGGTCAACACCCACAACCTGTTCGCCTACGGCCTACCCTACGGTGGGGTCAACCTGAGCGGGTGGGGAGGCGGCGTGAACGCAGCCGACACTTACCGCGACTACCTCCGCAAACAGGTTGTCGCCCGGCCGTCCTGAGCACCTGAGCAGTAGGGCCAGCATTTTGCTGGACGCCGGCAGCGTGGTCGGTTACCTGGTCGGCCGCGGGGTCCTCCGTGAGGGGAGGGCCGTCGAAGTAGAGGCCCTAGGCGGCGGCGTGAGCAACGTAGTGCTCGCCGTCCGCGACGCCGAGCGGGACGTCGTGGTGAAGCAGGCGCTGGCCAAGCTCCGAGTGGCAGAAGAGTGGTACGCGCCCGAAGAGCGGTCCATGGTCGAGGCTGTGGCTCTAGAGCTGGCTGGTGAGCTGACGCCGGGCGCGGTGCCGCGGCTGGTGGACCGGGACCCCCGGTGCCACAGCCTGACGATGGAGCGAGCACCGAGAGAGTGGTGCGACTGGAAAGGGCTCTTGTTGAGCGGAGAGCAAGAGCCTTGGGTGGCCACCAGGCTCGGGGAACTGCTTGCCACCTGGCACACGGGCACCCTGGCGCCGCACGCGCTGCCTGAGGAGCTCGAGAGCGTTTCGCACTTCGAGCACCTGCGGCTCGGCCCGTACTACGCGACGGTGGCGGCCAAGGCACCGGAACTGGCCCCCGACGTGCTAGGCCTGGCTGAGCAACTGCGCCAAAGCAGGGCCTGCTTTGTCCATGGCGACTTCTCACCCAAAAACGTGCTGGTCGGGGGCCGCGCCCTGTGGGTGGTCGACTTCGAGGCGGCCCATCGTGGCGACCCCGCCTTCGACGTCGCGTTCATGCTCTGCCACCTGGTCTTGAAATCCATCCACTTGCCCGGGCGCTCTGAGCACCTAGACGCCTGCGCGCTCGCCTTCGTCCGGGCGTACGAACCGGGGGCCGCCGGGGCGCCCGAGCTCTGCTGGCCCTACGTCTTGAGCCATGTCGCCTGCCTGCTCTTGGCCCGCGTCAGAGGTAAGTCGCCTGCGGAGTACTTGAGCGCGTCCGGAAAAGAGGTGGCCTGGCGACTCGGTGTGAGCCTGCTGCACAAGCCGGCCGGGTCGCTGGCAGAGCTCTTCTCGCGGCGTGAGCACGTCAGGCAATGAACAACAACACCGTGCGCACGGTCAGGGCCTGGGAGGCCCTGGACTCGAGGGGGCTCCCGACCGTCGGCTGCAAGGTCACCCTGGTGGGAGGCGGCCAGGGCCGTGCGATCGTGCCCGCGGGCAAGTCGAAGGGCGGCCACGAGGCCCAGGAACGCCGGGACGAGGGCGACCGTTACGGTGGGCGAGGAGCACGCCAGGCCGTGGCGGCCGTGAACGACGTCTTGGCCGGCGCAGTGACCGGGTTGGACGCGGAGGACCAGTCGGAGCTCGACGCGACCATGGAAAAGGTCGACGGCGACCCGCGACTGGCGAACTTGGGGGCCAACGCCGTCCTAGGCGTCTCATTGGCGGCGGCGCTGGCTTTTGCCGACCAGTCCGGCCTACCTTTGTGGCGGGCCCTGGCGGGCGACGGCCCACCGCTGTTGCCCCGGCCCATGGTCAACGTGGTCTCCGGCGGGGCACATGCCGAAGCTGGCGGCGCCCATGGCCCGCGCACTATTGACATCCAAGACGTGCTCGTCGTGCCGCTTGGTGCTACGAGCTTCGCTCAGTGCCTCGAATGGGCGTGGCGCGTGCGGGAGGCGGCGGCAGAGCTGCTGGCAAGAGCGGGGGTGCCCTCTGGGCTCGTCGCGGATGAAGGCGGCGTGGCCGGATGCCTGGCGACCAACGAGGCGGCCATCTCCGCTGTGGCCGACGCGCTCGAGGTTGCCGGTTTCGTGCCCGGCGAGGACGTCGGCATCGCCATCGACCTGGCCGCCAACCAGTTCTACAGCGCCGGCACCTACAACTTGGCCCTGGAAGACGAGTGCTTGAGCCCGGCCGAGTGGCTGGAACGGGTGTCGCAGTGGTGCGGCCGCTACCCGGTCGTTTCCTTGGAGGACGTGCTCCACGAGGACGACTGGGCCAACTGGGGAGAAGCAACCCGGCGCCTCGGCCAAGGCCGCCAACTGATTGGCGACGACCTGTTTGCCACGGACCTCACGAGGCTGAACAAGGGCCTGAGCTCGGGCGTCGCCAACGCCGTCTTGGTGAAGCCGGACCAGGCGGGCACCCTGTCTCGTGCCGCGGCGGTGCTGAAAGCCGCGCAGGCCGGCGGGTACGCGACGATTGTCAGCGCCCGCTCGGGGGATACCGAGGACTACTGGCTGGCAGACCTGGCCGTTGGGTGGCGCGCCGGGCAGGTAAAGGTCGGCTCTACCCAGCGCTCGGAACGAACCGCGAAATGGAACCGCCTCCTAGAGATCGAAGCCGATGCCGCCGGGAGGGCAGAACTGTGGTGGCACACATAGGCGCGCCGCGGGCCAAGGCGGCTTAGGCGATCGTAGAGTGGCGCTCCTGCGCCAGGGGGTCCTGGGTGAGGCGGACCCGGCGCCTGCCTCGTGACGAGGTGGGCCTACCGAGTGGGGCACCAATAGTCACTCCGGCCCGGGGACGCAGACCGGCCGCCGGTCAGGCTCACGCGGCCTCGGCCGCCTTCTTGATGGCCGACAGTGTGGCGTGGATGCCCGCCTTGGCAGTCTCGAGCCGGTTGGCCATCTCGGCCTCGGCGTTGTCCCCGTAGCGCTCCTTGAAGACGGCGACGCTGCGGGGGAGGACCTCCCAGGACTCGGTGACCTTGGTGCCACCGTCGACCGCTTCAAAGCGGTAGCCCCAACTGGTCCGGTCGCCACCGACGGTGAAGGCGAACTCGTGGCCCCGGACCGCGGCAACCACCTGCGAGCGCGTCTCCCAGGTCCGCTCGCCCATCTCGTTGCGGCCAGTGAACCAGGAGCCCACGCCCTGGCTCGCGTCGTCGTCCCACCAGCAATTCTTGCACACCGGGCTCCACTCGCCCATGCGCGTGATGTCAGCGACCATCTCGTACACGGTCTCCGGGGAGCTCTCGATCACGATTGATTCCGAATAGCTGAGGTTGTCCATGACGAGATTGTCCCTCATCCAGGCATGCCGAGCAGCCATCAGCCACCCGCTTCACCAACTCCACCGAGCGCGTCGTCCGTGCCTCAGAAGCGTCTGGAGGCTGACCGACGAGCTCCTCCTTGCCTGGCCGGCGCCCGAACGGGGAGGTGGCGGGTGAGCACGCCCCGTATAGGCGGGGGGATCCTCAGCCATAGCAGGGATCCTGGTGCCGTTCTCGGCGCGGGTGCAGCCGTAGCCTGGTGGGCATGGTCGAATCTCTTGAGGACACCGTGGCCCGGGCCGACCTCGCCCGGGAGGAACTCACACAGTTGTTGCAGCGGCTGAGCGCCGAACGCGACGCCGTGAAAGCCGCCACAACCGAGGCTCACGAGGCCATCCAAGGGCTACGCAGCGCAGTGCGCGAGGCCAAGGAGGAAATGCGGCAGACCTCCAAGGCCGAAGCGCGCAAGCACCTGGCCCGACAGATGCGGGCCGCGGCCGACATTTTGGCTCGCGAGGCCTGAGCTGAGCCCACCAGCTTCAGGAAGTCCGTGTCGCTACTGAGCTGGAGCCCTCGATGTTGAGCACCAACCTTGCCCCGGC
>DAHWQF010000183.1 GCA_027334785.1 Acidimicrobiaceae bacterium | reverse complement strand
TTTCTGTGAGCGAAAAGGTACGGCCCCTCGGCTCCCGGGTCTTGATCCGGGTACTGGAGGAGGAAAGCGTGACTTCGAGCGGGCTCGTCATCCCCGACACCGCCAAGGAGAAGCCTCAGCGCGGTGAGGTCGTGGCCGTGGGCGACGACGAGGAGTCGATCAAGGTGGCGCCCGGCGACACGGTGCTCTACCCCCGTTATTCGGGTACCGAGCTTCGCGTCGATGGCGCAGACCACTTGATTATCGAAGCCAACGACCTGCTCGCCGTTTTCGAGTCCTCTGCCGCTGCTTAACCCGCGGTAGACGCCCAGCGGTAGACGCCCCGCGGTAGACGCCCAGCGGTAGACGCCCAGCGGTAGAGGCCCAGCAGTAGAGACACAGTCACCACCGCCCAACCGTCGTCGGCCCTGCCGCTCGGCCAGGTCTTGAAGGGGCCTGGCCGGCGGGGCCACCCCGGCCGGGCCACCCTCGGGTTTAGCGTGTTGCCTCGGCACGCGGCGAGGCGTCGCTCACGTAAAGCTGGGCGGCGAGCGCCGGGGTGACCGCCATGGCGACGCCGTTGACAGCGAGCGTGAGGGTCCCGTCAGAGGCGCGGTCCTTTAACTCTCCGCACGTACCTGGGCGGAAGCCGTGGGCGTCGAGGTACACGAGCGTGTCGATGTCGACCTCGACCGTCTCAGTGAGCCTCTCGAGGCGGACCTGGTCACCGGGCTCGGCGAGGGCGAGCGGTCGCGTCGACGGGGGAACGGCCCCCGACCCGGGTATCGGGTTGCCGTGCGCGCACGTAGCGGGGTTGCCGAGGAGAGCGACTATGTAGCTCTCGGCCTCGTCGGATATGACGTGCTCCCAGAGGTCCGCCTCCTGGTGGACCTTGGGCCAGGGTAGCCCGATCACGTCGGCGAGGAGGCGCTCGGCCAAGCGGTGCTTGCGCACCACTCCCTCAGCCAGCTGGTGGCCTTTCTCTGAGAGGCGCAGTTCGCGCTCGTCGGCTTCGAAGTAACCCTCGGCCACGAGCCGGCGGACCATCACGGTCACGGTCGGCCCCGAGTAGCCGAGCCGCTCCGCGATGCGTGCCCGCAACACGGGTATGCCTTCCTCCTCGAGCTCGTAGGCCATCTTCAGGTAGTGCTCGAGCGGCGGGTGGAAGCCCTGGTGGTGCACCTTCCCAAGGTTACCGTGGCCGCTGCGACAGCCGGCTGAATTAGCTTAGACTAACCTCATCTAGCGGCCCTACAGAGATGAAGGAGGCACCGTGGGCTTCCGGCAGCGGCACCGTTGGCTGGCACTGGTCGGCGCGGCATCGCTCGCGTGCGGGTCCTTGGTTGCCGCCGGCGGGGCTGGGGCTAGCGCCAGCACCGAGACCATTACCCTCTACAACGGCCAGCACCCCGAACTAGCTCTTGCGATCGTGAAGGCGTTCGAGAAAAAGACGGGGATCGACGTGCGGGTGCGCACCGACGACGGCGTCGTCCTGGCGGACCAGATCCTGGAGGAGGGCAAGAGGTCGCCGGCCGACGTCTACCTGACGGAGAACTCGCCCGAACTGATGCTCCTCACCGAGCACCACCTCCTGGCCAAGTTGCCTGCCAGGGTCCTGCGCCAGGTCCCGTCGCGCTACGACTCGCCGACGGGCAACTGGGTGGGCGTCGCCCTCCGGGTGGGCGCGCTAGCCTACAACCCCAAGCTCGTAGCTCCCTCGGCGCTGCCAGCGCACCTGCTCGACCTCGCCAAACCTGGCTGGAAGGGCAAGCTGGCGATCGCCCCGACCGACTCGGATTTCCTGCCCCTCGTGGGGGCGGTCCTGGCCACGCACGGTCAGGAGGCGGCCCTCGGGTGGCTTAAGGGGCTCCGGGCCAACTCGGCGCTCTACGGCGACGACGAGTCCGTGGTAGCCGCGGTCAACCGGGGCCAGCGGGCCGTGGGCATCATCAACCAGTACTACTGGTACCGCCTGCGGGTGGAGGTCGGCGCCCACAACATGCACAGCAAGCTGTACTTCTTCCCGGGCCACGACATCGGGGGGCTCGAGAACATGTCCGGCGCGGCAGTCCTCGCCTCCTCCCGCCACAAGGCGGCAGCAGACAGGTTCGTGGCGTTCCTCGTCTCGGCCGAGGCCGAGCGCATCCTGGCCGGGAGTTACGACTTCGAGTACCCCGCCCGTCCCGGCGTCCCGCCCAACCCCGCCCTCCCCCCGCTCTCCCGGGTGAAGCCGGCCGTCGTGTCGGTGGTGAAACTCGGCAACGACCTGCCCGCGGCGTCCTTGCTCCAGCAGGCGGGCCTCACTTGAGCGAGCCATGACCGCCACTGCGCTGGCCGGTTGGTGGCCCGGGCGCCGGCGCCGGCTCCCTTTGGTGCTGGCGGCGACGAGCGTCATCGTCGTAGCGTTGCTGCTGGCCCCCCTCGGGTTGGTCTTGGCCCAGGCGGGCCAGTCGGGGTGGGCAACGGTGTGGTCGGCGCTCGACCGCCCGTTCGTCGCCACCCTGCTTTGGAACACCGTCCGCCTCGCCCTCGCCGTCACCGTGCTCGCCGCCTTGGTCGGCACGGTCACCGCATGGCTCACCGAACGCACGGCGTTACCGGCGCGCCGGGCCTGGGCGGTACTGCTCGTGCTCCCCGTCGTCTTGCCGGACTTCGTGCTGGCCTGGACATGGTCTTCGATATTCCCGGGGATCCACGGTTACTGGGGGGCGGTGCTCGTGATGACGCTCCACCTCTACCCGCTCGTCTACCTGCCCATGGCGGCCGCCTTCCGGATGGCGGACCCGGGTCAGGAAGAAATGGCACGCGCTCTCGGGTTGTCCAGGTTGCAGGCCTGGCGGAAGGTGAGCGTGCGCCAAGCGCGCTCCACCCTCCTGGGTGGCAGCCTGCTCGTCTGCCTCGCGCTCCTGGCTTACTACGGGGCATTCGAAGACCTGCGTTACCAAACCTTCACCACTGCGATTTTCGGTGAACTGGAGACCCAGTTCGACCCCGGCGTCGCCTCCTCGCTCTCGCTCGTGCTGGTCGCCCTCTCGGTCCTCGTGCTCGGAGCAGAGGCTGGTTTCAGGGAACGAGGCAAGCTGCAGCGCAGCGGCCCCATGGCCGAGCGTGCCCAGAAACCGTTGCCCCTCGGGCGGGCGAAGGTGCCGGCTCTCGCCGCCGTCGCTTCGGTGGCGGTGCCGGCCACTGGGTTCCCAGTTTTCGTGGTGGCCTATTGGATGTTGGCCGGCGGCTCTTCGACCCTTCCCGCGGCCGTGTCGCTCGGGTCTGCGACGGCGTACACGGCCGTCTACAGCGCCCTCGGCGCCGCTCTCGCGACCGTCCTCGCCCTCCCCGTGTCCTTGTTGGCCGCCCGCCACCAGCGGAAATGGTCGGGCGCGCTCGAGCGGGCCACGTTTGTCACCCAAGCCGTGCCCGGCATCGTGGTCGCGCTCGCTCTCGTGTACTTGGCCAGCCATTTCATTGGTCTCGTGTACCAGAGCCCGGAACTGCTGGTATTCGCTTACGCTGTCATGTTTTTCCCGCTCGGCCTCGTGGCGATGGCGGCATCGGTGGCGCGCGCTTCGCCTCGCCTGGAAGAGATCGGGCGGTCGCTCGGGCACGGCCCCATGGCGGTGCGCCTCAGGGTGACGCTGCCCTTGGTGGCACCCGGCCTGGTCGCAGCGTTTTGTTTCGTGTTCCTGTCTGGCGCGACGGAGCTCACCGCCACGTTGTTGCTCGTGCCCACGGGGGCAGAGACCCTCGCTACCCAGTTTTGGGCGTACGCAGAACAAGGTGTTGCCTTCGGCGCCGCGGCCCCGTACGCGGCCATGATGATGCTCCTGTCGGCGGCGCCGGCCTACCTCGTCGGACGGTGGTTCGACCGCGGCTATCGCAGTTCTCGTGGCACGAGGCCGGCTTTCGAGGTGGTCGCTTGAGCGCTGTGGTTTGCCGGGAGGTCTCCAAGTCCTTCGGGGGCCAGCGGGTGCTCGACGGGCTCGAACTGGAGGTCCCGGAGGGTTCGGTCGTCACGGTGCTTGGGCGGTCGGGGAGCGGCAAGACCACATTGCTGCGCCTGATCGCCGGCTTCGAGCGCCCCGACGCCGGTGCGGTCGAGATCGGCGGGGAAGTCGTGGACTCGGCCCGCCGGTTCGTCCCCCCTGAGAAGCGCCGGGTCGGCTATGTGGCCCAAGAAGGCAGCCTCTTTCCCCACTTGACCGTGGCCCAAAACGTGGCGTTCGGGCTGTCCCGGGCCGAGCGGGCCGGCGGGAGGTCGGAGGAGCTCCTCCGGATGGTTGGCCTGGAGGGCCTGGGCAAACGGTATCCCCACCAGCTTTCAGGCGGCCAGCAGCAGCGGGTGGCGCTTGCGCGCGCGCTCGCCCCCCAACCGCGGCTGGTGCTCCTCGACGAACCGTTTTCTTCTCTGGACGCCGGGCTTCGTGCGTCGTTGCGTTCGGAGGTGATGGTGCTCTTGCGCGCCCAGCGCGCCACGACGGTCTTCGTCACCCACGACCAAGAAGAGGCCCTCTCGGTCTCGGACCTGGTGGGGGTCATAGATTCGGGCCACATCCGCCAGTTCGGTTCGCCTCTTTCCCTCTACGACCGTCCTGTTGACCCGTCGGTCGCACAGTTCCTCGGAGAGGCCAACATCCTGGCGGGTACCGCGGGGCAGGGCTCGGTCGAGACGGCGCTCGGGACGCTTCGCCTGGCTGGTGATATCGGTGCCCTCAGAGGTCCGGTCCGGGCCCTCGTACGTCCCGAGCAGATCTCCCTGCGGGCGCTCGGGGATGGGCGCGCCCCGCCGAGCGGCGCCACGGGGACGGTCGTCCACCGGGAGTTCTACGGTCACGACTGCGTTTTGCTGGTCGGGGTCGCCGGCTTCGGGCACCCCTTGCGCGCCCGCTGCCCGGGTCGGCCTCCCGCCCAAGTGGGCGACCCCGTCGCCATGGTCGTGCGGGGCGAGGTGGTGGCCTGGCCCGCCCCAGTGAGCGAGGCCAGTAGGCGCGCCCAGTAGAAATCCCCGGCAGCAAGTGGTCCAAGGACCCTATTGGCAGTGACGGCGACCGCCATAACGTCGGTGTTTGGCGGGCCGAAGGCGCCGCCCAGGTGAGGCAAGGAGGTGACGACGCTGGGCCCAACTGGCCGCGAAAGGAAGCAGTGGCCTGAGAGGCCACCAGCCAGCCCTTTGCTTGGCGGCGAGCGGTTGGCCGACGAATGCGAGGCGTTCCTCCACGGGCGCTTTGCCGAGCTCCAAAGGTCGAGGCAGGAGCCGGTCGAGGCTTGGGCGTGGGTGAACCGGGTGGCGCACGCGGAACCCAAAGAGCTAAAGGCGCTGGCTTCTCGTGGTCGTCCTTGGCGGGGTTCAGGATTTCGCGACTGGCGATCGGGCTCGAGGCGATGGAACCGGGCCGTCTCCAGGGTTGCCCGGGAGCTGCTCTGCCTCGCCGGCAACAAGCCCGGGGCGATCAGGCGCCTTCAGGTACGTGCCCTCGTGCCGCTCGAGCTCGAGCTGTCCGAGAGGGGCACCGGCATCACGCCGGAGGTCATGGTGGCGCGGGCGCGCGCCGCGCTTTACAAGAAGGCGGGCTTGCGCGCCCGTGAGCGGTCTTGGGCGGGCATGGGAGGGCCTGTTGGCGAAGGCCGCTACTGCAGCAGGGCCAGGCACGGCTGGAGGCGGGAAGCCGACGTGGCGCTGGCAGTGGTTTCGGTGGGCGTGGTCGGCACCCTCGTAGGGCTCGCGGCCCTCACGGGCGGCAGCCCGCGGCCCTCGCCCCCCCTCTACCGCTACTACTTGTCGAGGCTGTCGACGCTCGACTACCGGGCGCTGCAGAGCCCAGCCGCCTTCGCCTGGATGATCGGCGGGGACAAGGCGCCTGGCTGGGAGAGAGGACGGGACCTCCCAACGTTCCTTTTGCCCTGGGGACCCGGTGGGGCCGGGAGGTACATCGGCTGGCTCTTTGCCGGTGCGCCCGGGCACCTGGTAAAAAGCGGTGCTGCTTCGGGACTGGCGACCGAGCCGCTCCGGGGTGCGAACGTCGCCGTGGACGCCGGCAGGGTGAGGTTCAGCGGCCGTTCAGTCGATATCCAGGCGGTCGCTCGGGCGGGCCACCGCCTGATGGTGGGCGGCCTCGAGGCACCGGACCTCGTGGTGCCGGCCGGCGCCAAGGTCTCTTTCGAGCTCGTCAACGACGACAAGGCGAGCGCGCACGGCCTGGCCGTCGTCCCCGCCGTCGTCCCCGCCGGGGTGGCAGCTTCGCGGATGCCTATGGCTGAGGGTAGGCTGGCGTTTCCCGGCTCGGCGCTTTGGTTCCTCGGCGACGCGACCGCGGGTGGTGCTCCGGAAGGCGGCTTCACCTTCACTACGACAAAGCCCGGTACCTACCACTACATCGACCCCGTACCCGGTCAGGCGAGAGCCGGGATGGCCGGCACCTTGGAGGTCGTAGCTGCCAAAAGTTAAGCTTTAAATTTAAGGTATTCGGGGTATTAGGGGCGCGCGGTGAGGCCGCGGCGAAGTGACTGACCTACAAGGTAGGACTTTCCTTGTGACGGGGGCCACCGCCGGCATCGGGCGGGCGACGGCGGAGGAGTTGGCGCGCCGCGGGGGCACGCTCGTGCTGGCCTGCCGCTCAAGAGAGCGGGCGTTGCCAGTGGTGGACGCCATCCGCCGCGCCCGCGGGAGCGATGCCGCGCACTTCGTCCACCTCGACCTTGCCAACTTGGCGTCGGTGCGGGCAGCCGCCGAGTCCTTCGGTGAGCTCGGGCTCCCGCTCAATGTGGTTATAAACAACGCCGGCGTGGCTGGTGCCAGGGGAGTGACCGAGGACGGCTTCGAGACCG
>DAHWQF010000182.1 GCA_027334785.1 Acidimicrobiaceae bacterium | reverse complement strand
CAGGCACCTCCACGCGGACTGTGACGGCGTAGCCCGGGCTCGGTTGGCTGGGCATGGGACCAGACCCCCTCAATGTCCGAAGTGGCTGACTTCCACTATCCGGAAGATATGGTTTGGATTGCGGAATGATCGTACCAGTAACTTGTGCGGCTGTCAAAGGACTAAGGGGCATGCGTGAGCGTCAACAAGATTAGGTAGCACTTGTTACCGACATCTTTAGATAAGAATGGGTCAGCTTTGCATGACGACCCGTCCGCGGAGCTGATTGGTGAGGCCAACCTTGCTGTTGCCCGGGGGATGGAGTGGGGTGCGCGTCACGCGAAGTTGTGCTCGTTACGGCAACAGGGATGGGGGCGTAGCCGCATGGGGAACCAGGTTGGCTGCTGCCTAGGATGGTGTCGCGGGGCCCGGCAAAGCTCCAGTTCAAGGGATCGGGAGCGGAAATGCGTCAACGCGTGGCTGGCCATCGGAAGGCCACGAGGCCCGCCAGCAGATTGCGGTGACCACGATGTCGGCGAGCGACTAGCTGGGCGGGGTAGACGTCACCCGCGCGCCGGCATGACGCTCGGCTCGAGCGTGCATGTCTCGGCCGGCAGTGCTTCGAACAGCGTAGAGAGGTCCTCGGCACGTTCGGGGAAGTGCTGCCGCCGGGACGGGGCTCGCCCCCTTCGCGCAAGGAACGGGGTTAGGTGCCCTCGAGGGTCCATGCACCCCTGCAGCGCGCACAGCTCAGGTGAGGGGTTGGCACCTCGCGCCTCCGATGCAGAGTATCCCGAGACCGACGCGCGGCATGGCCAGCTGATAGCCATACGATTTGCAGGCAGAGCGAGGTATCACCGGGACCGGCTCGACCTTTCAGCTTCAGCCAAGCCCCAATTATCCCTCCGGGACCGACGATCCACAACATCAGCATAGTTCTGGTAGCACGGGCCGACTGCTGCATCCACTCGGCGAGTTCGGAATGACTTGCGTTCAACGATTGGATTGCCTAGCATGACAGTGAAAGGGAGTTTCCGCATAGCGGAAGAAGGGGGACCGTTCAGTTGGCCCAACAAGCTGTTGTCGTACCCGGCCTCAGCATTACCGAGGCAGTGGACGAGCGCTACCGGGAAGTCCTGGACGCGACCGCTCTCCAGTTGCTGGTCGACTTGGAGCGCCGCTTCCGTGGGCCTCGCCAGGCCCTTTTGCAAAGGCGGGCCGAGCGCCAGGAGGACTTCGACAAGGGCCTCTTGCCTGATTTCTTGCCCGAGACCAAAGACATCCGAGAAGCCGGTTGGAGCGTCGCCGCCCCGGCGGCCGGCCTCGTCGAGCGCAAGGTCGAGATCACAGGCCCGACCGAGCGGAAGATGGCCATAAACGCCCTCAACTCCGGGGCGAGCGTCTGGCTCGCCGACTTCGAGGACGCGAACGTGCCCACCTGGGACAACATGGTCGGTGGCCAGGTCAACCTGCTGGACGCCGTGCGCCGGAGGATCAGCTTCACGAGCCCAGAGGGGAAGGAGTACACCCTAGGCCCGGTAAACCCGACCATAGTTGTCCGGCCACGCGGGTGGCACTTGGAGGACCGCCACTTCTTGGTGGACGGCCAAGCGGCCTCGGCGAGCCTGGTGGACTTCGCCCTCTACCTGGCCAACGCAGGGCGTGAGCAACTTGGCCGGGGCCTCGGCCCCTACTACTACCTCCCCAAGTTGGAGGGGCACCTGGAGGCCCGCCTCTGGGAGGAGGTCTTTTCCTTCGGGGAAGCAGCGTTGTCGCTCCCGCCCGGTACCGTGCGCGCCACGGTGCTGATCGAGACCATAACGGCAGCCTTCGAGATGGACGAGGTCCTCTACGAGCTGCGCGACCACATGTCGGGCTTGAACGCGGGGCGCTGGGACTACCTGTTCTCGGTGATAAAGAAGTTCCGCAACTGCGGCCCCGACTTCGTGCTGCCGGACCGCAACTCGGTCACGATGGACGTGCCGTTCATGCGTGCCTATGCGGAACGGCTCGTCTCCACCTGCCACCGCCGCGGCGCTCATGCCATAGGGGGCATGGCGGCTTTCATACCGAGCCGGCGGGAGCCAGAGGTGAACGCTGCCGCCATGGAGAAGGTGAGGCAGGACAAGCGCCGAGAGGCCTCCCAGGGCTTCGACGGGTCCTGGGTGGCTCACCCAGATCTCGTCCAACTGTGCCGCGAAGAGTTCGACTCTGTGCTCGGGGGGTCGCCCAACCAGCTCGGGGCCAAGGTCGCCTCCTCGTTGCCCGATGCCGGGGCTCTCCTTGACTTCGCCTCGGTTGGGGCTCGCTGTACCGAGGCGGGGCTCAGGAACGACGTGAGCGTCGCCCTCCAGTACATAGCGTCCTGGCTAGGCGGCAACGGGGCAGTTTCGATCTTCAACCTCATGGAAGATGCCGCCACCGCCGAGATCGCCCGCTCGCAGGTCTGGCAGTGGCTCCGCAACGGGGTCCTCCTCGACAACGGCCAAAGGGTCACCCACGAGCTTGTCGAGCGCGTGCTTGGCGAGGAAGCAGCTAAGATCAAAGACGCTTTTGGCGACAGTTACGATGAAGAACGATTCGCGACGGCTCGCCAGCTCTTTGCTCAGGTTGTGTTGAACGACAGCTACTACGACTTCTTGACGTTGCCCGCCATGGAGAAGCTCTGATAAGGCGCACAGCCGGTGGGAGGTGCAAAGAAAGGGGGAGACGACCTGGGTTAGACGGCTCAATTGAAGACAATAGTAGGCTCGGCGTCCGGTTGCACCTGCCGGGAAATGCCCAAGGGGCGTTAGCAAAAGGAGGGATTGGCCGTAACCTTTGACGCTCGGGCCGCCGCGTTGGGGGACCTCCTTTGTGCGGGAGGTAATGGAGTTGACCGATGACCACGCGAAGACAACAACGACTTAGGGAGGTCGTAACAAAACATGCAAAAAAAGAGTACGAAGAAGGGGACCTATCGTTCGGGGGCGTACGTGCTCGCGCTGGCAGCCAGCACGTTGCTCGCCAGCACACTAGGCAGCGTGAGCGCTGGCGCCTCCACCACCGTAAACTTGAAGATGACGACGGTTGGCACAGAACCAGGCCTGACCCAGGTGATCTCCAATTACGAAAAGGCGCATCCAGGTGTGCGCATTACGGTAACTGCGATACCGTCCAACAATTACCAGTCGACATTGCTTACAGAGCTGCGGGGTGGTAATGGCCCGGACATCATGTTTGTCTGGGGAGGTTACGGCAACCCCATGGCTGTCGGCGAGCTGGCTTCCGCCGGGTACTTGGCAAGGCTCAACAACCAGCCCTGGGTACCAACCCTGTCTAGTACCGGGAAGTCGGTGGTAGACATCAACGGGGCGGTGCTCGCGCTGCCGATGAACTACGAAGTTGTATCATTCTTCTACAACAAGATGGCCTTTCAGAAGGCCCATGTGACGCCTCCGGCAAGCTTCGCGCAGCTTGTGGGCGATTGTGCCGCTCTCAACAAAGTGGGGATCACGCCTATAGACGAGGGTAACGAGGTGGGCTACATCAACACCCTCATCCCAGCGATCTTCGCGGACGACTACGTCTATTGGAAAGACCCCACGTTTTACCAGAGTCTCGCCGCGGGCAAGGTGTCCCTGGCCAACTCGGCGCTGTGGCGCCAAGGCATCAAGGTTGGCAATGAGGATTATGCCCAACTCTTCAAGGACCACTGTTTTGAACCCAACTCGACCGCAACGACCGATACTGAGTCAGTCGCGGCGGTCGCTAGCGGCCATGCTGGCATGAACGCAATGCTGACGGAGTTTGAGGACTACCATGCGGATAACCCGAAGGGCAGTTTCGGTTCCTTTGAGCCTGGGCTCACCGGCTCGCCCAAGTCCGTCGTCCTTACGATGGACCCGTCGTTCCTCTTGGCGGTGAACGCCCACTCTCACTATGAGACCCAGGCGGAGGCCTTCCTCTCATACTTGGCGCAACCGGTCCAAGCGGGCTACCTATCCAGGCTCTCGGAGGACATCCCGAGCGTTCGGGTGAACGGTTTCCGCATGCCACAGCTGTTCCAGGGGTTGAGCTCTCTCATCAACAAGGACCAGGAGGGATACTACTTTTCTAGTTACTCTAAGAGCCCTCAGACCAAGACCGTATGGATTGCCGAGGCCGAGGACATCGCTACAGGCACGGCTACGCCACAGCAAGCCACCGCTGCGGTGGTAAAGACCCTAAACGGCTGAGCTCCTGACCGGCACGAAGCGAAACTCGAGGCGGGGGCCTAAGCGATTGACCCGGGCGGTTAGCCGATTGTTCTCCGGGGGCACCTCTTGGCGCCCCCGGGGCGCACCTTGGCTGCCTCCCTGCGGCGAGGGCGGTCGTTCAACATGCCTCGGCCGTCTGGACGCTCCGTTCTAAAAGGAGATTGGATGAGGTCCCCTACCGCGCGCCAAGACGAAGCCAAGCCGGTAAGAGTGGAGCCAACTAGCACCGGCAGGAGCCCGGTCGTTGGCATAGGGCTACGGAGGGTCCGAGACGCTGCCCGGACGAGCGTACACCCTCGGCGCGCTCTCAGGAACGGAGGGGCCACTGCGCAGCGGCCTGGGTTCCGCCTGGCACTCCCAGGTCTTGGCCTCTACTCAGTCTTCGTTGCGTACCCTGCGGTCGCCACGGCGTACTATGCCTTTACCAACTGGAATGGGCTGGCACAGCACTGGCACTTTGTTGGCCTCAAAAACTTCGTATCGGTGCTGAGTAGCGGGTTGGAACGCACAGCCTTCACCAATACCCTCGAAGCCACGGTCGGTATTGCATTGGGTGCTAACATCCTGGGCCTCGCGATCGCGTTGCTATTGCAGAAGCGAAGCAGGTTTAATTACGTCCTGAGGCTCTTGTGGTTTTTGCCTGCCGCCTTGCCCAGCATCGTGGCCGGCTACATTTGGACCTTCATTTACTCTCCGTCCGGCCCACTCGACAAGGTGTGGGTGCTCCTCCACCTTGGTGCGGCGCCTGGTTTTCTGGGCAGCCCAAACGAGGCCCTTCCTTCTATTATCGCAATTGCGATCTGGCAGGTGAGCGGTTATGCCATGGTCCTCTTGCTTGCCGGCTTGCAGGCGATCGATGAGCAATTGCATGAGGCGGCCCGAGTCGACGGTGCCGGGGTGTTGCAGCGGCTTCGTTTCGTTACGCTCCCGCTCTTGCGGCCGGCTTTCGCCGTGAGTTTTGTGTTCTCGACGGTGACGGGCCTGTTGCTCTTCGATGTTGTCGTTGCTACAACAAATGGGGGGCCGGGGTACGCAACCGAGACGCTGGCAACCCAGCTTTACAAGCAGTCCTTTGAGTACAACAATTTCGGCTGGGGCATGGCAATGGGTGTGCTCATGGGTATCTTGGTGCTGGGGGTGTCGGCGGCAATGCTGTGGATCTTCAACAGGAAAGAGGCGCGGGCATGAGCGCTATCAGCGTTTGGGCCGGAGGGGCTGTCCCGGCGCGGGGGCGGGGCGGGCACTCGATCCAGCGACGGGTTGGGACACTGGTTGGCAGGGCCGGACTGGCTATCGCGACCGTGGCCTTCGTCTCGCCGGTGCTGCTCTCTGTCGAGATGTCGTTCAGGAGCAATACGGCCATCAACGTCGCCCCGTTGGCTTGGCCCAAGTCCTTGTCGCTGTCGAATTTTACGACGGCGTGGTCGGCTGGAGGACTGGGGCAAGCCTTGCTCTGGTCGGCTGTTATAGCGGTGGTCTCTGTGATGTGGCTAACGGTGGCAGGCCAAGTGCTGGCCTACTACATAGTGAGGCGTGGAAACCGGCTGGCGTCGGTTGCGCTTCTCTACGTTATGGCTGGTCTCGCGTTTCCAGCTCCGTCAAGGCTCCTACCCTTGTACGAGTTGATGTTGTCGCTCCACCTGATCGGCAACCCTATCTCGGTCATGCTGTTCCAAGGGGCAACCTTGACGCCGCTGAGCGTGCTCATCTACCGGAGCTTTCTCCAGAGGATGCCGATAGAGTACGAGGACGCGGCTTACGTCGATGGGGCAGGTCATCTGCAGGTGCTGAGGCACGTGGTGGTGCCGATGCTGTGGCCGAGCTCGGTCGCCGTCGCAAGCCTGACGGGCATCATGATATGGAACGATTTCTTTACCCCACTTCTACTTGTGGGGGGGAGCACCTACGCCACTGTACCCGTGAAGATCTATACCTTCGTCGGCCAGTACACCGCACAGTGGGGTGACATTTTCGCTGGGCTCACGCTAGCCGTAATACCGGTGATAATCGTGTTCATACTGTTGCAGCGCCACCTGGTCGAGGGCTTGGGGGCGGGTCTTAAAGGATGACAGGGTCGGATTCTCGTATTAGTTCTGTCGAAGTTCTAGTGGCCGAAGGGCTGGAGCCGGCGCGAGCGGAGAGGTCGCAGCGCCAGGTGCGACCACTTGACCTCTACGCAGAGCACCGGGCCCCGCTCGTGCGGGAGCGTGATGGGGCTGGTCCCGCCCTGGCCAAGCGTGCACTTTACCTGCGGATTGGGACGAAAGGTGACCTGGAGGGCCTCTACGGCCCGATAGATGAGGAGGCGGCGCGAGTCGTAGTTTCCGACCTCGGTGAGTTCCTGGTGGACCAGGACGCGCTGGCTGGAGAGGCGTTGTGGGACAAGCTGCAGCGCTTGGACCGCCACGGGCGCCACGGGCACATGAAGATGGGGATAAGCGCTATAGACAACGCCTTGTGGGACCTGCGGGGGAAGGCCTTCGGCGTCCCGGTGTGGCGGCTGCTTGGAGGGCCCTCGCGGACCTCTATCCCGGCGTACGCAAGCACCCTCGGCATCCCCCACGACCCTGGTGAGCTCGAA
>DAHWQF010000181.1 GCA_027334785.1 Acidimicrobiaceae bacterium | reverse complement strand
CGGCCCGAGACGAGAAGACCGGCCTGGCGTGTTTGCTCACGCCCGGAGACTTTAGTGGCAGGGTGGGCCGGCCAGCGGGGAACCACCCGTCCAAGCCGGCGGCAGCCACGGAGGTAGGCGGGCCAACCGGCCCGGCCAGGGCTTCCTCCACCTCCGCGGCCCCGACGCTCGGCCGCCCGCCCGCCGCCGCCCAGCTGGCAAAGCCGATGCGCTGAACGGCGAGAGGAGAACCGCCGGCGGCAGCGCACGCCAGCTCGAGCGCCCGGTCCTCGAACTCGACGCCCCGCTCCGCAGCGGGTACCACGATCGCCTCTCGGGCCTCTCCGGGGTCGAACGGCCCGAGCGCGCTCGTCCAGACCGTGCCCGAGAAGTTGCCGGTACGCTCGAACCGGCGTGCCAACCAGGGCCTGCCGGTCAGGACGAAGGCCACCGGCAGGCGCTCGAGCGTTAGGCGCCGCGCCAGGTAACCGAACGCCTCGGCCTCGCCGGCGCCGAGCAGGTCCACGTCGTCCAGTGCTATGAGCAACCCACGGCCGAGCCCGGAGGCCGTGCGCCCGCAACGCTCGAGGACGGCCTTCAGCTCGGACCAGGCCTCATCACCGTCCACCGAAGCCCCTGCGCCCGCTCGTGCATCTCCCCACTGACGGCTGACGCTGGCCACTACTTGGGTACGGAGCAACCCCATAGCGCGCTCCTTGGCCCGGCAGCGGTGCAGCACGGCGGCCCAGCCGAGGAGTGCCTGCACCTGGCGGCACAAGGCACGGAGCAAGGCCGTCTTTCCCATGGCGGGCCCGGCGGCTACGAGGCGGTGAAAGCGCACATCGCAAGGGCCGTGTTTATAGGCCTCGAGGGCCGTGCTGACGACCCCGGAGGTACCGAGGTCCTCCTCCTCGCTCGTCCTGTCCACGAAATGGGGCGGGTCAGCACCCCGGAACGGGCGATAGGGCGGCGGGCCACTATGCACTTGCGCCCCTCTCCTCGGGATGGCCGGCGGAGCTCCCAGCCAGAAGGTGCGGCTCAATCTCTGAGCGATAGAAGGCCCCGACCTCTGAGCGATAGAAGGCCCCGACCCCACCTAGAGGAGTAGGCCCGACCCCACCTGGAAGAGTAGGAGTGGGCCGCCGGCTCCTGGACGCCCCTGAAGCTAGTGCATGGGCGTGGTCATTGGCACGCTTGGTTTCCGCCTCCTCGGCGCGCACCTGAGGCCATTCTCGTCGCTCTGACAAGAGCGGTAACCGGGCGAGAACGGGTGGCAACCGGCCCCATAACACGAGGGCTATCCCGGCCGGCAGGGTCCTTATCTGGTCCGCTCGGACGACGGTCTCGCTTTCCCAGCTAAGGGTGCGCGACTGGTCGGCTCCGCCCGGGCCCTTTACACCGCGGTGCGTGGACTCACGGCGTACTCGTCGCTGCCCGCAGAGGCGCTCCAGGTCGGAGAGGTCGCTCGGAGAGGTCAAGCCTCCCATGACGGCGGTGATCGTGGTGGCGTTGCCCATCGTCTCTGCCTTGTGCGCGCCCCACCTGGTCACGGCCTGGGAGAACGACTGCATGGCGTAAACCACCACGATGCCCCTGCCCCGTCCATCGGCCAACAGCTCGGGGAGCGTCGGCAGCGGGGCAATGCTCGGCGCTTCGTCGAGCAGCCCGAGAAGCGGAGGGTCAAGGCGCCGGCCCGGCATGCGGGCAGCCACCCGTTCGGCGCAATCGAAGACCTCGTCGGCGAACGCAGTCATCAACGGTGCTACTGCCCCCAGGCGCGAACCCTTACCCAGCAGGTAAACGGTGCCGGCGGCGGCCAACAGCCCTCCTAGGTCGAACTCTTCACCAGGCGCAGGGCAACAGGCCTCAAGCACGCGCTCATGGCTGAAACAGGCCAGTGCCCTCCCCACATAGCGCAGGACGCCTGAAGTTGTCTCGGCGGCGCCGCTCGTATGCAGGTCGACGATGTCAGCCCAGCCGGGCGAAGCGAACGGCGAAGAGGCAAGCAAGTCTCTCGGGGTGGTGTCTTCGGGACGGCGTGACCAATCGAGCACGGCCCGCATGCCCAGGCCGCAAATGGCAGCGGCGTGCAAGTAGGCCTTCAGTAAGTCACGAGCCGAGTCTCGGAAAAACGCGCCATTTTGGACATCGCCGTCGTCGCCGCTCGCCGCCAGCAGTGCAGCGGCACGCCGCTCGGCCACCTCGCTCCGTTGGCACCCGGCCACAGGCGACCAGCGGACCGGCTCCGCCGCGGGCACCAAGGAGTCCGGGTCGAGGGCGAAGACCGGCCCGAGGCGCCGCCGGGCGCCGGCGGTCAGCTCGAAGAGGTCGGGCTTGGTGGACGTAGCGAGCGCCGGCCCGGGGTGCTGGCGCAGGATGGGTGCAAGCACCCGGAACGTCTTGCCCTCGCCTGGCGGCGCCACCAGCCTGAGCGAAGCCTCCCAGCTGGCCCATAGCTCGACCCCGCTTGGGTAAGCCCACCCGAGCGGGTAGCCGGTCTCGTTGGGCGCCAATTTTGAAGGCCGAGCGCCGGCGAGCGAAGGCCGAGTCTGGGCCGTGCGCCGGCGGGCAGCCACGGTGGATGCCTCACGCAGGAGCTGGCGGCGGGAGGCCAAGCCATGGCGGTTCCTCCCGTCAACGAGCGGGCTTCGCCCGAAAACCCGCGCCGCGATGGTGCCGGCGGTCATGCTGCCCTCGATAAGAGCGCCTGCTCGGCCCGGGAAAGGGCGTGGTAGACGGCCCTCGGCGCCAGCCCTTGGCGGCGCCCCACCTCGCTGGCAGGCAAGCCCTGGACCCTCGTGGCGTAAAGGAGCGCCGCCTGCTCGGCGCTCAGCCGGCCTTGTCTCCGGGCCTCCACGACCGCACTGGCCAGCCATTCTGCCCGCGACCGGGCGCCGAACAGCCCGGCGCACAGGTGCCCAGCCTCGTACGGGCCGAGGGCGACCGTCCTCAGCTGGTGGCGCCGCTCTGCCTGCCGGGCCGTGCGGAGCCGCCGCGCCGCCTCGCTTACAAGGAGGCGGCCGATGTCGTGGCCAGGGCGGTCCTCGCCGGCGTGGCGCCAGATCGCCGCGAAGCACTCCGCCACGAAGTCAGCTGCGGTGTCAGCCCGTCGGCGAAAGCACTCCCCCACCCCGTGGCCAAACGCAGGCGTGTACACGTTTTCGGCCGCGAGCCTCGGCAGCAGTGCCTGCAGCAGGCAACGCGACGCCGAGCGGCAAGCCGCGAGCCTGAGGAGCGCCGACAGCAAACTCGCCCCTTCTGGTGACGTCCGGTACCCCTTCCACCGGACGCGCTCGACGACATCGTTCGCGGCGAGCCCCTCTAGGGCTGGCTCGGCTGCCCACCAGTCCCGTTGGCAGGCCCGCATTGCAGGCGTCTCTCCCAGGTACTCCCACTCGTGCTCGAGGGACAAGAACACCGGGAGCCTGGCCCTGCCGCGGTGCTCGCTGCTGATGTCTTCTGCGGTAAGTGCTCCGGTAAATGCTCCGGTCAGTGCTCCGGTAAATGTGGTAGCTGGCATGCGGCCACCATCTCGCCCCCAGTCCCCTGGGGGTTCCCCGGTGCGTTCACCCTGGGGCCAACGGCTCGGGGAAGTCAGGGGAGAAAGGCGGTACCGCCGCTTACGGGTGCCCCCGGTCGAGCGCCGCCCGGATGGCGGCCACCCGCTCCCCGACTTCTTCGGCCGCAGCGCCAGCCAAGGCCGCTCTCATGAGGGCCGAAGCCACGACGACGCCGTCCGCGTGCTCCGCGGCTGCCACCGCCTGCTCTGGACCCGAGATCCCAAAGCCCATGACGACGGGCTTGTCGGTCGTCGCCTTCAGCCTCTTGGCCAACACGACGGAGCTGGCCGCCAGGCTCTGGCGCTCTCCCGTCACGCCCATCAAATTGACGCCGTACACAAAGCCGTGCGAGCGTTCGCAGATCCTAAAAAGGCGCTCGTCGGGGGTAACCGGGGCGGCCAGGAGCACGGTCTGGACCCCTTGGGCGGCGGCGTCGTGCTCCCACTCCTCGGACTCCTCGAGCGGCAGGTCGGGCACGATCGCACCACTGAAGCCGGCGCCGACGAGTTCGCTGGCGAACCGCTTGGTGCCCGCTCGCAGCACGAGGTTGGCGTACGTCATCACGACGAGGGGGACTCCCACGTCCAGCCCCCGCAGTTCCGACAGGACCGATGCCGGAGTAGTGCCCCGTTTGAGCGCACGGTACGAGGCTTCTTGGATGGTCGGGCCGTCCATCATCGGGTCCGAAAACGGCAGGCCCACCTCGACCGCGTCCGCCCCGCCGTCGGCGACCGCGATGAGCAGCGCCACCCAATCGTCGCGAAGGCCGCCCGTCACGTAGGGCACGAGCAGCTTGCGGCCTGACGCTCGGGCTGCCCTCAGCGTGGCCTCCAGGTCGGTCGGCCGCGACGGCGCCACACCGGCCTCGGGTGAGGCGAAAGACGTGGCCTTGGTGCCGGCCGGGGCCGGGGACGCGAAGCCGGCACCGGGCGGGCGCAGTCGGGGCGAGCTCACTTGGACCTCATGCCGAGCAACCTCATGACGTGCTCGGCGTCCTTGTCCCCTCGCCCGGACATGGTGAGAAGCACCGTCGAACCAGCGGGTACCTCGCCGCTCGCCGTGGCCCGCACCAGCCAGGCCAGAGCGTGCGCCGGCTCGAGGGCTGGGATGATCCCTTCTGTGCGCGACAGAAGTTGGAGCGCTTCGAGCACCTCGGCATCGGTCGCAGACTCGTAGCGGGCGCGGCCCACCTCGGCCAGGTGGGCGTGTTCAGGCCCGACACCCGGGTAGTCGAGGCCGGCGGAGATCGACTCGGCCTCGAGGATCTGGCCGAACTCGTCCTGTAGGAGGAAAGAACGCATCCCGTGAAGGACGCCGGGGACCCCCTTGGGGCCCAGGGCCGCGCCGCCGGCCGCTTCCACGCCCACAAGACGCGCGCCCGTCCCGACAAAACCGCTGAACGTTCCCGCTGCATTGCTCCCCCCGCCCACGCAGGCGACCACGAAGTCGGGGGCGCCGCCGAGGAGCCGCTCGCACTGTTCCCTCGCCTCCTCACCGATCACGGCCTGGAACTCGCGCACCATCCAGGGGAACGGGTGCGGCCCCATCACCGAGCCCACGCAGTAATGGGTGGAGGACACCGATGCGACCCAGTCCCGGAGTGCCTCGTTGACTGCGTCTTTCAACGTCCGGCTACCCGAACGCACGGCTCGCACCTCCGCACCGAGCAGGCGCATGCGGAAAACGTTGAGCTCCTGGCGGGCCATGTCGACCTCGCCCATGTACACCACGCACTCCAGGCCGAACAGAGCAGCCGCAGTTGCCGTCGCCACGCCATGCTGGCCAGCGCCCGTCTCGGCGATGAGACGGCCCTTGCCCATCTCCAAGGTGAGCAGCCCCTGGCCAACAACGTTGTTTATTTTGTGGCTGCCGGTGTGGTTGAGATCCTCCCTCTTGAGCAGGACACGCACGCCGAGGTGCTTGGAGAGGTTGTGGCATTCGGTGAGCGGGCTCGGCCTCCCGGCGTAATCGGCCAGGATCGACCGGTACCTTTGCTTGAAAGCAGGGTCGGCCCAAGCCGACCGGAAGGCCCTCTCCAGTTCCTGGCAGGCAGGCACGAGTGCCTCGGGGACGTACCCGCCGCCGAAGCTCCCGAAACGTCCCCGCTCGTCGGGCTCGCCCATCAACTGCCCGGCCCGACCCGCGAGCGGCTCCCCCGTAGCGCCGGCGGCCGCCAGTCTCCGGTCACCTTTGGCGCCGGTCTCGGCGCCCCCCGGCGCGGTCATTCGTCCTCGGCCCAGTCGTAGGGGCCTGTGGACGCGCCTTTGGCCACTTGGGGTGCCGCCGCCAGCAACTGGGCTTCGGCCCGCCGGGCGGCTTCGATAAACGCCTTCACTTTCATCGGGTCCTTGTGGCCGGGGGACGCCTCCACGCCCGAGGAGACGTCGACGCCCCAGGGCTTCACCTTGGTCACCGCTACTGCGACGTTGTCCGGCGTGAGCCCACCGGCCACGAGGAGGCGCTGGCCATCGGGCAGGTCGCCCGCCAAGGCCCAGTCGAACACCAGGCCCGAGCCCGGGCTCGGCGCGTCCAGCAGGATCACGTCCGCCCCGTAGTCAGCGGCGCGCGTGACAAGTGGGTCGCCGGCCGGGAACGCCTTTATGACCATCGGCACCCGCTCGCGGACCCAGCGGGTGCCCTCGGGGGGCTCGTGGCCGTGGAGCTGGGCAGCGCCCAGGCCAGCGGCAAAGACGGCGTCAACGACCCGGCGAGGCGCTTCGTCACGGAAAACGCCTACGGTCAAAATGTCCTCTCTCGGCAGGCGCTTCACGATGTCGGCGGCCAGCTGCACCGAGATCTGGCGCGGCGAGGGGGCAAAGACGAAGCCGATGGCGTTGGCGCCCATGGCCACAGCCAAGAGGGCGTCCTCCTCTGAGGTCGTGCCGCAGATCTTGATGACCATCACGCGAGCAGGGACGCCAAAGCTGCGCCCGGGTCAGCCGCCCTGACAAGCGCCTCGCCGACCAGGACGGCGTCGAAGCCCGCTTCGGCCAGCCGTTCGACATCGCCTCGCGATCGGATACCCGACTCGGCCACCTTGACCACGCCGGCGGGGAGGCCAGCTCCGACGCGTACCGCCCGTTGCGTGTCGACTTGGAAGGTAAAGAGGTCGCGTTGGTTGACGCCCACCACCTTGGCCCCGGCGGCCAAGGCCCTCTCCGCCTCCTCCTCGTCGTGGACCTCCACCACTGCGTCGAGGCCGACCTCGCCGGCGAGACCCAGGAACTCTCCGAGCTCGCCGGCCGAAAGGGCGCTGACTATGAGCAGAACGGCATAGGCCCCCATGAGCCGAGCATCGCAAATATCT
>DAHWQF010000180.1 GCA_027334785.1 Acidimicrobiaceae bacterium | reverse complement strand
AGGGTGCCGACGACTTCCCGGCCGCTCGTCTTGGCACCCTTGTCGATACCGAGCTCTTGGCGGATGAGCACCGCCGTCGGGGGCGTCTTCAGCACGAAGCTGAAGCTCCGGTCGGAATAGACCGTCACCTCTACCGGGATGACCTGGCCCGCTTTGTCCTCGGTCGCGGCGTTGTACTGCTTTACGAACTCCATCGTCTGGATCCCGTGAGGGCCGAGGGCGGTGCCGACCGGCGGGGCGGGCGTCGCCTTGCCGGCGGGCAACTGGATACGGACTATGGCTGTCACTTGGCGCTTGGCCATCGGGTGCTCCTAAACAGGCTTGGGTTGACAGGTTTGGAGTTTGCTCAGAGCTTGGCGACCTGGGCGAACTCGAACTCTACCGGGGTCTCGCGGCCGAAGATGTTGACGAGGACCTTGAGCTTCAGCTGGTCTTCGTTGATCTCCGCGACGGTGCCGCTGAAGTCCGCGAAAGGGCCTTCCCTGACCCGCACGGACTCGCCCACTTCGTACTCGAGGCGAGGCTTGGTCTTCTTCGGAGCCCCTGCACCCTCCTCCTTCGGGGCGAGGATGCTTTCCACCTCCCGGCGCGAGAGGGGGGTGGGCCGGGCGCCGAGCCCGACGAAACCCGTGACGCCGGGCGTATTGCGCACGACGTACCAGGAGTCGTCGTCCAAGTCCATGCGGACCATCAAGTAGCCGGGGAACACCTTGCGCGAGACCACCTGGCGCTTGCCGCCCTTCAGCTCGACGACGTCCTCGAGGGGGATCACGACCTCGAAGATGCGGTCCTCCATGTTCATGGAGGAGATGCGGCTCTCCAGGTTGGACTTCACCTTGTTCTCATAGCCGGCGTAGCTGTGGACCACGTACCAGCTGCCGGGGCGGTCGTAGGGGCTTTCCTGCTGGCGATGGGCCTCGCGCTCGCCGGCACCCTCCACCCCGGCCTCGACGGCATCCCCGTCCACTGTGGCTGCGGCCGCCAGGACGCGCTGCGACCCGGGGGACGTGGTGCCGTCCTCTTCAGGCTCCTGGCCCGCGCTCAGGTCGGGCGTGCTCTCCTCAGACATCGGTCCTCACTACTTGAACAGCTGTGACGCGCCCAAGGAGTAGAGGTAGTCCAAGCCGTACACGAACGCCATCAAGAAGGCGAGCGTGAAAAAGACCACCGTCGCGTAGTTGACCAGCTCGGCACGCTTGGGTTTCATCACCTTGCGCAGCTCGAGGACTACCTCGTCCAGGTACTGGCGAGGGTGGAAGCCGCCCCGCGGCGGGGCGGCTGTGGGCGGGCGCCGCTCCTCGCGGCGCAGTAATGGGGTGCCCTCGGTCTCCAGGCCCTGGTCCTGGAGGAGGCGCCGCTCTTCTCTGTTGAACTCGCTTACGCTCACGTCGCTGACCTTCCTCGCGAACAAGCTTACGCAGGGCAGGAGGGACTTGAACCCCCAACCGCCGGTTTTGGAGACCGGTGCTCTGCCATATTGAGCTACTGCCCTATGTGCAACCGGCTCCCGGCCGGCCCCAACCGGCCAGCCTACCAGAGCCTGCCCGAACCGCTCGTCGGGGCACCCCTCCGGCTCACGCCCAGCCTGCCGGCCGGACGAGCGCTGGGCCCTGCGCTGAGGGCCCTGCCCTGAGGGCCTGCGCTGAGGGGTCGAGCCCGTACCTGCCCACGGCTTGTCGCACCACCACCAGCAGCACCACCACCAGCACATAGCTCGGCGGTGGCCGGCCAGGGCCTCGGTGATGACGATCATCCGGTTCGGATGATGCGGGCTCACCTTGGCTCACCGGAAGATGTGTCCTACGCCCCAGGGACCCACCGTCGCCGTTTGGGCAGCTGGCAGCCCGGACGCTCAGCACCTGGCCTGGGTGGGCAGGTGAGGCCGATGGGGCGCGGCTCCGAGCCGACCGACTGCGAGTTCCGCCTCCGGGGGCACTTGGGGGACACGATCCTCGGGGCGTTCCCGTCCCTGAAAGCGGAGATCCGCGGCCAGGACACGGTCCTGCGGGGCACCCTCCCCGACCAGGCAGCACTGCACGGCGTGCTCTCTCAGATCGAGGCGCTTGGCCTCGAGCTGCTCGAGTTCCGCCGCCTGCGCCTTGGACGGCCGGGAATAGTAGGAAAGAAAGAGAAGCACCCTGGCCGAGGACCCCACACCGAACGAGCCGGGCCAGCTCGCTACGAGCCGGCGCCCGGCGCGTCCGTGGCAACAGCTCAACATCGGCCTGCAAGGGCTCCAGATCGCCGTCGCGCTCGCACTTTTCTTGGTCGGGGCCGTGGTGCTGGTCCGCACCATGGTCGACTTCTTGGAAAGGCCCAGCGCTTACCCGGCGTCAATAATAACCGCCCTCGACGGCATCCTCGTCGTGATCATCGTTGTGGACATACTGCACACGGTCGTCACGCACCTACGTTCGGCCACCATCCCCGTACGCCCGTTCCTCGTCATCGGGATCCTGGCCGGCGTGCGGGACATCCTCTCGGCCTCGGCCCGCCTGAGCTTGATTGCGCGCCAAACCAGCACGTCATTCGACCAGTCGATCATTGAGCTCGGGGTGGGAGTGGGTGTCGTGTTGGTGCTATTGGCCGGGCTCTTGGTGTTGCGGGCCGCCGCCCACCCCGACAAAGACGACGCTCCGGACGACTGAGGTGGCCGGTGGCCGGGCAGAGGAGAAACCGAGGCGGAAACGCACCAGGGCCACTACGAGTAGGCCGGCCACGAAAACGTGGGCTTCGGTGACGTCTACTTCGATGTGGCTGAACCACGTCGCGTAACCGAGGGCGCCCTGCAGGCCGAGCAAGCCCACGGCCGTGCTGTACCGACGCCAAGCAGCCCGAGGCGCACGGAGGACAAACAGCAAGAAAAAGGCCGCTACCACCAGCCCGAAGAGGAACATGCCGACGAGGGCGTGGAACTCGGCGGTGCTGCGCAAGTCGAAATGAAACCGGGGCGTCCCGGGCGAGCCGCTGTGGGGGCCAGTGCCGGCGACAACGGTGCCGGCGGCCACCACGATGAGAGCGGCGAGCAGCATCAGGTCAGCGAGCAGCGTGACGCCACGGTGGACAGCCACCTGGGAGCTGCGCTCGCGCGATCCGGCCCGCCAGTGCAGCACCACGGCGTCGGCAAGCAGCAACATGGCGAGGACGAGGTGGGCCGCCACGAGCGTGGGGGCGAGCTTCATGAGCACGGTGATGCCGCCTAGGACCGCCTCGCCCACGTAGCCGGCGACGAGGCCGCCGGAAAGCAGGACCAAGTCCCGCCGGAAGGGCCGGCGAAGCAGCGAGGCGACCACGGACAGCGCGACCACAACCCCGACGGTCGTGATGATGCAACGGTTGACAAACTCGACCAGGGCGTGGTAAGTCGCCGGCGCAACCACCGACGCCCTCGTGCAGTCGGGCCAGGTGGGGCACCCAAGCCCCGAGCCAGAGAGGCGGACCCAAGCGCCGGACCCGATCAGGCCGATTATGGACAAGACGGCCAGGAAGGCGAGCCAGCGGAGGACGTCGGGCTGGCCAGGCCGTTCGCGCCAGGCAAAGGTCGCTGCCCAGGCGTCGCTACGTCTGGTAGCCGCGGGCGCCCTGGGCTCGACACGGAGGCCGGCCCGCTCAAGCATGGGGGACTTTCCGCAGCGGGGGGCCCACAACCCGCACTCTCGCCGGCTGGACGGACCTCTTTACCAGCCGGTCCACCAGGTCGCCGAGGGAGCCGGCCTCGCTCGCGGCGCGCCGGATGACCCAAGTGAGCGCCGGCAGCGCCCAAAAATCACCGCACACCCACAGGATCCCAGCCCCGATCTGCTGGTCGGAAAAGGGCGACAACGTCACACCGGGCACGTGGTCGTAGACCGAGTACCACGAGCCGGTGCTGAAGATGGAAAGAGCCATGGCCAAGACGAACATGACGACGTTGGCCGACATGATGGCGGCCGCCCTGCCGATGTAGGAGAGCTTCGGCTGGAGCGGGTGCGACGGCAAGATCTGTGCCCAAAAGAGCACCCCGAAGACAAAGAAGCTCGCGTGCATGAGCCAAATGTGCACGTCTTGGCTGGTTTCTGCCAGGTCGAACGCCACAGGGACGTGCCATAACACCATGACCACGTTGAAGCCCACCACGCCAAAGGGAGCGCTTACCACCAACCTGGCAGCAGCTCGGAGCGGCTTCGCCCACGCCCCGAGGACGAGCGAGCGCAAGAGCCTCCGGCGGGCGCCCACGGGGAGCGCGTGGAGGAGCGGCAGCCACGGCGCGCCGAGGACGACGAGCGCAGGGGCGATGAACATGATGAGTATGTGCTCGATCATGTGGACGAAGAAGTAGTAGTCCGCCCAGTAGTCGACCGGGGACGTGACCGTGAGGAGCAAGACGGCCACGCCGGCATAGAAAAACCAGGACCGCCGGCGCCGCTGCGCTGCTGTTTTGGCGGTAGAACGCCGGCTTAGGCGGCCGAGCCCGAGTTCGTGGAGGAACACCACTATGGCAGCCCAGATCACAAACGGGTCAAAGGACCACTCGGTAAAGTACTTCACGCTGGCCCCGTCCTTTGTGCCACCTGGCCACGGGCCACCTCACGGATCCCCTGCGCCAGAGTGACAGCAAAGGAGGACCTCGACGCCTGGGTGGCCGGGCCAGGGTCGTCGTCTAAAGACAGCCGCACCCGCCCGTTGGGGCCGATCACGTAGGCGACCTCGCTGTGGCCGACCATCGAGCCACCCGGCAAGTACTGCACTTGGACGCCGAACTCGCTCCAGGTCTTCGCGAGGGCGGGCAGCGAGCCGGTCAGGTAGAGCCAGTTAGGGACGTGTTGGAGGCCTTCTTGGCGGTCGAACGCGTCAACGAAAGCCACGGCGTGGTAAAGGGGGTTGGCGACCACGCCGACCAGTTCGACCCGGGACCGGAGCGAGCCGAGCATCGTGTCGGCCTGCTTGAGCTCCTGAGCTATGACAGGGCATTCGTTCGTGCACACGGGGTCGAGGAAGGTGAGGGCCACGGTCTTCCCACGGAGGCTCGCGAGGCTGACTGGCCGGCCGAATTGGTCCACGAGGTGGAAGTCCCTCGGCACGTAGTCAGCCGTGCCGGGCGTGCCGTCAGTCGCCTGGGCGATGATCGGGGCGGCGTTGGGGTTGATCGAGGCGAGCGCCATGGGAGCGGCACCCAGGGTGACAATGCCAACCGCCCCTGCTGCGACAACGGAGCGAGCCAGGGAACCTGGGTGGCTCTCCACCGCGTGGCGCCAGCTCGCCCAGCCCTCCCGCCACCGCTGCCCCCACCCAAGACGCCAGCCGGCCGGGTCGCCCCCGCGTCGTTCCGCCACCTCCTTGGCCGCCGCGGCGCCGCCTGCCGGCTCGGCGGCCTCGGCAGGAACCGGCACACGCGCGAGGGCCAAGTAGCCGGCGGTGATGAGCACCCCGATAGGTACCATGCTGTTGGGGTCAGTGCCGACCCCGCCCAAAAAGCCGAGGTCCTGGACGAGCACCCAGTTGGCCAGGCAGAGCGCCGAGGAGGCCACCACGGCCCCACGGAGCGCTCGGGGGTGCGTCCCCAGGCCAAGGAGAGCCAAGCCGAGGAGGCTGAGCGCGACGACGACGAAAAGGTTGACGGCAAAGCCGTGGGCGGCGTCGAAAGTTTCAAAAGCCTTTAGCCGGGACGCCAAAAAACGCGGTTGAGGGGTGCTGGCCATCTGGTGGAGCATCGAGGCCAGGGCCCCGAGCGCCCGACCGTGGCGGCCGACCCAAAAGCCCCGTCCGGGCCATGCCTGGAGGAGGGCCATACCGGCAAAAAAGCTGCCCATCACTGCGAGCACGGCCCGGCCGAGGCGCGGGCTCACCCACCACCGTTCGGGCACCGCGACCAGCACCCCGGCAAAGACATAGAAGACCACCGCGCCCGGGGCCCCGAAGAGCCAACTGAGGCCGGGCGCAAAGATCCCCCCGAAAGCCTCCCCGAAAACCCACACCACTGCACCCCAAGCGGCTGCCGCCACGCCGGCCAGGCGTGACCAATTGCCCCGCGGCGCCACGATCAACCAGAGACCTATGCCGAGCTGGATCCAAACTGCTGAGGTTGCCGCCGCGATCGGGTGGAAGCTCCACACGGTGGCACCAGCACCGGCAACGTGGCGCACCCAAGCCGGCGAAGTTGCTGCGGCCGGCTCGATCACGCTCGTCGTCAGGCCGAGCGGCATCGCCGGCTGAGCCTGGAGGAAACCATCGAAGAGCCAAAGGCAGCCGAAACCGACGCGGACTAGGCGTCGGCCGGTTGCCTCAGCTATGGCTGGGCGCAGGCCCGCCCAAGGGGCACGGCCTGCTGCGCCCGGCGCCGGGCTAGCAAGCGTCCCAGTGCTTGAGCCGTGGGCAATGTGGCGCCCCTCGGCGAAGCGCAGCGCTTGCCAGGCCAGGGCTACCAAGCCCACGATCAAGAGCGCGATCAGCCCTTCGTGCACCAGGGCCTCCTTGAACGCCGAGACGATGGTCGGGTCTTCAGCACTGAGGCCGGAGCCCATCCCGGGCATGGTTGTTTCCTCCTCTCAGGCGATCAGTCTCGAGCAGGCCGGCCCAGCACCGCCTTGGCGTACTCGGCTATACCGCGGCCCCACTGCGAAATGGCGGCCACTGGGAGCGAGCCCACCCCGTTGCTCGCCACGTCGGCATAGGGCGTGGCCTCGTACCTCATCACTCCTCCCGGCGAGATGAAGTACATGGCCTCGCTGTGGGAAACGGCACCACCGGGCGCGCCCGCTTGCACCTCGATCCCATAGCGGGCCCATGTCGCGCGCAGGACCGCCGGCGAGCCAGTCAAGTAGGTGAAGCGGAGGCGCCCGAGGCCGTGGCCCACCACGAACCCTTCCAGC
>DAHWQF010000017.1:6422-15833 GCA_027334785.1 Acidimicrobiaceae bacterium | reverse complement strand
GGCGAAAATCCGGTGGGAAATGGAGCGAACTGCGTCGTCGAGCAGCACGGCCAGCTCCAAGGAGCTGTGGTGGAGGCGCTCGTCCAAGGCGGAAGCGACCGCGACCATGACAGGAGAGGCCGACGCCCACAGTTCGCGGAGCTGGCCGGCGTTGTGGTCCCGGTCGGCGCGTTTTAGCAGCGCCACCTCGTAACCGAGGTGCTCGAAGGGGGTCAGCGAGGCGTCGCGCTTACCGTTGTCGGCTCCTCCTGTCCACCCGGCCTCACTCACCGAGCCTCGCGGTACTGGCCGGCCGAGCGCCAGGGACGCCACCGCTTCGGCGGTCCGCGTCGGTGCCGGCACCACCGCCCAGTGCCAGCGCAGCCGCCGGCCCGGCAGGGCTCGAGCCAGTTCGCCGGCGAGGAACTGGCCGGCATCGGCCCGCATGGCGTCGACCAGGATGACCGCCACCCTCTTGCCGGCCTCGAGGAGCGGCCCTATCACCGTGTGGCCCACCCCGGGTAGGGAGAGGCACCCGGGGAAGCCGGCTTCCGCATGGCGCGCGAACGCCGCGTCGGCGCCGGCGAGGAGCCGGCGAGCGCCGGCACGGAACAGCTCCACGGACTCGGCCGAGACCGCGGAACGGCCGGCAGTCGCCAGAGCGGCCCGGCTCACAAGGCAGGCCACAGGCGCGATGTGCTCGGGGTAGAGATGCTCCGCCAGTTCGGCGCAAGACGGGAACGGGAGCCGGCGCTCGACTACGGCCAGGTGACGAGCGGCCTCGAGGAGGTAGCCGAGCGCGCCGAGTTCTTCGGGCCCGATGAGGAAGTGCTCGCTGGCCAGCCGGGTGAGGTCCAGCTGGGAGTCCTCTCCCAGCTCCGCCGCGCCCTGCCAGTCGCCGGGGAGGCGGCGTGCCAGTTGCTCGGCGGCGAGGGCCACCGGGTAACGCAGCAGTCGTTCCGAGCCGAGGGCGCGGGCGACGTCCGCGAGGGGAGCCTGGCCGAGCCCGAGAGCACGCTCCACCTGTTTGCCTAACACCGTCCCGGGCCCGCACCGGCTGTCCAGGTCGGCCAGCTCCGCGAGCGCGCCCAGATCGGCGCGCGCCGCTTCTGCCGCTCGGTAGAGTTGTGGTGCTTCGAGCAGGGCGCGCGGGGTCCAGCCTGGCGGGTTCGGCCTCCCGGCCCACCAGGCGGCCAGCCAGAAGGCGTCCGCTGCCTGCTCGGCCGGCAGCGTCGCAGCCAGCGAGGGGAAGCGGGCTTTCAGGAGGCTGACCGTGGCCGATGCGCGGTCGAGCCGGGGGGAGGTGCCGGCGGGCCGGCCGGCGGGGCGGCTGGAGGTGCCGGCGGGGCGGGCGGACGTGCCGGCCATGCGGGTAAAGGTGCCAGCGGGCTTGGCACCGGCACCTGCCGTGCGGGCTGTGGCACCGGCGGACTGGGCAGAGTCCCCGCGGAGTAGCCCCGGCGCCGCCGGCGAGCTGGCCGTGACGGCGGGAGGCCCCCGCCACCCCTGCCCGGCCGCGGGGCCCTGGCCTGCTCCGCCCGCCGGCCCACTGGTTGCGGCTGGCGCCGGCGCGTCCTCCGAGCTGTCCACCACCTCGATGAAGCCGGTCGCCGGGAGGGTGCCTTCCGGGTCGGCCCAGGAGGCGAGCAGCTCGACGAGCCGGCGTTTGGTGTAGCGCCGGCCGATCAGGTCTTCCCGGAGCGCGGTCAGGTCGCGGGTGACGATCAGCTGGCTGCCCGAGAGGACGTCGCGAAGGACCTGCTGGAGCTCGGGGCCGACCAAGCTCGCCAATGCCACGGGGTCGGCCGCCCCCGCTTCTCCCGCCCCCGCCCCGCTCGCCCCTCCTGGCCCTGCCGGCGCACGCGCCGCCGGCGCAGGCCCCACGCCTGTGTCATCGGCCGCCTGAGGCTCGGCCGCCTGAGGCTCGGCCGCGAGCTCGAGGAGCCGGCGGAGGTCTTGAGCCAGCTCGGCCCGCCCTAGGGCATCGAGCTGACCGGCGGCCTCTTCCAGCCGTTCCGAGGTCGCCGGCTCAGCCAGGAGAGCGAGCTGCTGGCGGAGGCCGCGGCGGGCGACCTCGAGCGCGGCTTTGGTGTCGAGCGCCGGTAGCGGGTCGCCCAGGCTGAACCCACAGGGGCAGCGCGGCTTCCAGGCGAGCTCGGCCCCGACGCGCCGCCCGCAAGGCGAGGGTACCGACGAGGAAATAAGCCGCTCCACCTTGACGGAACCGTCGGGAACGGCGAGCGCCCCCACCTCCGAAAGCGACGCCAGCGCCCGGAGAGCGGGGTCGCGGCGTAGCTTTTCCACTTCCCCGGCTCCGACGGCGGAGTAGTGGCGGTCGTGGGCGTCCTGGTACGCGGCCACGTAGGCGCTCCTGAGCTCCCTCATCGCCTGGGAGAGCTCACCGAGGCGGCCTTCCGCCGCCAGGTCGAGCACGTCGGGGAGGAAGGCGAGGGCGGACGAGCGCAGATCCAGCAAGTCTTCGGCGTCGTCGGGCACCACTAGCTCCGGGTGGGTGAGGTAGGAAGCGTCGTCGCCCACGCGTCGCAGGTCGTCACGGAAAAAGCGCCCGAGCGCCGAAAGGCGCCGAACCGAAGCCTGCAGCCCGTCTCCCCCGGCAGGCCCGGCCGCCCGCACCAGTGCCCGCAAGCCCTCCGCCGCCGAGGACACGCCGGCGCATGCCTCGAGCACCCCCTCTACCAGGCGGAGGTCCTCCTGGGCACTCGAAGTGGAGGCTGCCGACAGTGCGGGGAAATCGTCGAGGCGCTCCAGGCCCGAACGCACCTGCGCCGCGTCCTCTCGGCGCGCCGCGAGCCAGGTCTCTGCGTAGTGCCAGGCGTCCCGCTGGGTCCCCGACGTCCATGGCTCGAACGGGCCGGGCCCCGTGACGGCCGGTGCCAGGGCGGCGACGCCCTCCCGGAGCGGCTGCTCGACGAGCTCGCCGGGCCCGAAGGCGTCAGTGCTCGTCACCGCCAGGAACGTCTCTGCCATCTTCTTCCGGCCCCGCCACCGCTCGACCAGGCCGGCGCGGGTGCAGGCGTTGAGCAGGAGGAGCGTTTCGGGTTCGGTGAGCCCGAGCGGGCCGCCGGCCAGGACTGACACAAGACGGGGCCCGGGGACGGGCTCGCCCTCGCCCACCAGGCGGAGGAGTTCTGCGACTGCCGGGCCCCGGGCGGGGTCGGGAGCCACCGAGGCGCCGTCCTTGCGTTGCCGGGCCACGCCGAGGGGCACCAGGTAGAGCTCGATCAGGCGCCGCAGGTCGCTGCGTTGGAGGGCAGCGGCCCCGAGATGGCCCTCTGCTATGAACTCGTTCACGAGCGTTTGCACATGGCGTTGGCCGAGCTCGGCCTGAGGGGCGACCTGCGAGTGGAGCGGGTGGAGGTGGCCGAGCAGCGGTGCTGCCAGCCGGGGGAGTTGGTTTTCGAAGGAGAGACCGGCCAAAGACGGGAGGTCAACTGCGACCCGCGTACCGGCCCCGCCGGCGCCGGTCACGAGCGAGCCGGAAAAGTACAACCGGGACAGGATTTCTTTCGCTCGTGCGGCTTCGGAGTCACGTGAGCGTTCGAGCAGTTCCACGAGGTCGGTGCGCCCCTCCCTGGCGGCCTGCTCGCGCACGAGCTTCCGGCTGTGTAGTTCGATGAGCGACCCCACTTCTTCTTCGAGAGGCGCGGCGGGCACCCAGAAAGTCACCCGTTCGCTGCATGACGCCAGGCGCTCCGCCCGCTCCATTAGCTCGGTGGCGCCGCTCAGTTCGGCTTCGCTCACTACGAGCGCTCCCTCCGCTCCCGCCGCGCCGGCGGCCTCGACAGCCGCGGCCACGTCGTCGGGCGACCACTCGGCCACCCGGGCGAGCAAGACCGTCAGGTAGCGCCTGGTGTTTTGCCAGCTGAGCTCGCGCTTGGACGGGCCCGCCGTCTTCATCAAGTCGAGCTGCAGGTTCGGGCCAGATCCGAGCTCGACCAGGGTCGAGACCATACGCCGGTCCGACTCGTCCAGCTCGGCCCGGGCCGCCGCCAACCGTGCCTCCAAAGCGACCGCAGCATCGGCCTCGGCTTCGACCGAATAAGTGGCCGCCTCGCCGGCATTTTCCACTACGTACGCTCCCCTCCGCACGAGCGGGGCGAGGATGACCTGCTCCAAGTAGGCGACATTGGCGGCAGGGTCGGTCTCGCTCACCTTGGCGAGCAACATGCCCGCAAGTTCGGCGGCATTTCGAGGCCGTTCGAGGGGCGAGGCCGACAGGAGGCAGAGCAGCTTTACGGTTCGGAGGGCCAGTTCCCGGTCCGGCTCCTCGAACATCTCCGCGACAGCACGCTCGTAATAGGGCACCACGGAGTTGGCCAGGGGGGCGGTCTGGCGGCGCTCGGCGAGACGTTCGGCGAAGTGGTCCCAGATCCTTTCCGGGGTAACGAGGGCAGTGGCCGGCGCCCCGAGGTCGGCCCGAACCTGCCTGCAGACGAAGTCGACCACGCCCCGGTTTTGCGAGAGCAGGAACCGCAGCCCTTCGAGGAGGTCGAGGGCCGATGGATGGAGCGGGTAGCAGCGGGCCATCCTCGCTTGGTCGAAGGGTGCGCCAGGGAAAGAAGCGGCTGTTTCTTTCCCCGTTTTTTCGATCCATGCCTCGGCGCCGGGCTGGAGGCGCACCAGCCTGCCCCGCACCAGGTCTTCCACGTGGCGCATCGACAAGCGCAGGTCCCGGTACCGGTCGCGGATGCGCGTGAGCTCTTTTTCGCTCACGTTGGCCACTTCTTCGATGTTCTCTTGTAGGGCGGCGAGCACGACGGCCGGGCGGCGGCCGGCCCACTCCCCGAGGAACTGCAAAAACCTGAGGTCCTCCGTGAGGTCCGCCCCCCGCTTGGCTCGCAGCCACTCGCTCACCTCGTCGAGAAGCACGGCGACGCCCTCGAAACCTGCGTCT
Organism: Acidimicrobiaceae bacterium; assembly: GCA_027334785.1. GTDB lineage: Bacteria > Actinomycetota > Acidimicrobiia > Acidimicrobiales > Palsa-688 > JAJZYO01. Next base: position 10,939 of record DAHWQF010000017.1, on the reverse strand, counting down.
CTGGCGCCCGCGAGCACGAGGTCCCAGTGCTCGGAGCGGTCCGCCCCGCCAGCCGGGCCACCGGCTCCGAGAGCCTTCCAGGCTCGCTCTCGGGCCACGTCTTCGAGCGGCACCTCGGCCCGGTACTCGACGAGCGGCACTTTCACCGGGAGCGAGCGGCGCGCGGCCCGGGCTGCGCCCGCCAGTTCCGGGGGCCAGTTCCCTGGCGCTTCGAGAGGCGCACGCAACAGCTCGCCGGCGGCCGAGAGGAGATGGGACTTTCCCGAGCCGAACGGCCCGACCACGAAAAACCCCCCGCCCGCCGGCCCGGTTGCCGCTTCGACGACGTGGCGGAGGGCGCTCTCCACGTCTCCGGTCGGCACCAGTTCGGCCAGGAGGCCCTCGTTGTCGAGGCGGACGACGGTGTCGACCTCGGCGACGCTCACTAGCTCGCCGATGCTCGGGACCGGGCTCATGGGCTGGTGGGGAGCTTTTTCAGCGCGCCGAGAAAGGCGCCGCGCCGGGCGCCGGCGCGCGGCAGCAGCTCTTCCAAGGTGGCGCGCAGCTCGTCTGTGGCACCCCTTTGGGTCTGCAGGCTCACGTAGTTTTTGAAGATGACCGGGTCGGCCGGGTCGTCGGCCAAGCACTGCGCCAGGGCGTGAGCGGCCTCGTCCAGGCGGCCCGCCTTTTTCAGGGAGAAAGCGTAAGCGCTCCTCGAATAGGCGTCCCCGCTTTCGACAGCCCGGGCCAGCGTTTCGGTGGCTTTGTCCAGCTGTCCCAGGTCTTTTTGGAGCCTGCCGAGGAGGCGTTGCAGGTGGGTGTTTCCTTTGGCGGTCGTTCGGAGGAGCACCTCGATTTCTTGGGCGCGTGCCTCCTCGGGCATCTGCATTACACGGGCTTCGGCCAATTCGGCGTACGCGTACTTGTCATTGGGAGAAGCCTCGTGGGCACGGGCGAAGAACTTCTCCGCTTCGGGGAGGTGCCCTTCGGCCATGGCGATCTCACCCAGCACGAGCCAGCCCCGCGAGTCCGTAGGTGCCCGCTCGGCAGCCTTGGAAGCAGCCCCGTTGGCCCCCTCGATATCGCCCGAGTGCAGGCAGCTGCGGGCTAGGCCGACGAGCGACCATGTCCCCTTGTCCCCGAGCGCGTCGGCCTCCCGGTAGGACCGTGCCGCCTCGGCGTAGCGACGCCTCTTGTAATAGAGGTCGCCTCGGAGGCGGGCGGTCATGGCCGTCGTGCCGCCGGCGGCTTCGGCGCGGTCCAGGCACTCGGCCGCTTCGGTCAGCCGGCGCCGGCGCAGCTGCGTTTCCGCCAGGTTGGCGAGGGCCAGGGCATTGGCCGGCTGGCGGGCGAGCAGCGCCTCCAGTGCTATGACCGCCTGGTCAAGGCGGCCCTCGCGCTTCAGCTGGAGCGCCGCGCCGAGCTCGCTTTGGCTGCTCATCGTGTGCGCGAGGCTACCAGCGGGGCCCGGGTAAGGGGTTGTGGCCACCAGCGGCGCCTGGTGCCGTCCTGCCTACACCCGCCCCGCCCACCTAACCGGCCACGGCCGGGATCAGCCGCTGGCCGATCAGTTCGAGCGGCTTCAGCGAGGCAGCTCCTGGCACCATGCCCTGGTAGTGGGTGACGCCGAGGGCAGCCAAGCCGCGTATGGTGGCGGCGAGCTCGTCGATCTTCTCGCCGGCCGGCCCGGGGTCGAGGGGCCCCATGACGGTCTTTTCGATCTCGTCGTAGTCGCGCCCGACGTCCTCGCAGTGCTGGCGGAGCACGTCGAGCTTGCGCGCGAGTGCGGGGCTGGCGAAGAGGTTGCAGGCCTGGGCGTACTTGGCGACGAGCCTGAGCGTCTTTTTCTCGCCCTGGCCCCCGATCATGATGGGGGGATGGGGACGCGAAAGGGCCGGAGGCGAATTGAGCGTGTTCTCGAGCTGGTAATGCTTGCCTTGGTAAGGCCCGGCGTGGCCTGACCACATCTGGAGGCAGATCTGCAGGGCCTCCTCGAGGCGCTCGAAGCGCTCCGCGGTGGGCGGGAAGGGCAGGCCGAGGCCGCGCGCCTCGGGTTCGTTCCATGCGGCGCCGATGCCGAGCCAGGCCCGGCCGCCCGACAGCACGTCGAGGGTGGTCACCGCCTTCGCCAGGAGCCCCGGCTCCCGGTAGACGGCGGCGGTCACCCAGGCGAGGAGGCTGACGCGCTCGGTCTTGCCGGCCAGGTAGCCGAGCGTCGTGTACGCTTCCAGCATCTCGTGCTCGGGAGGGCCGATCGAACCGATCTGCCAGACGTGGTCCATGACGCTCAACCTGGTGAAGCCCTGCTCTTCGGCAGTGGCCGCTATACGGGCGAGGTCGTCGCGAAGCGCCGGCGCCCCCGCGGGGAACGTGAAGTCTGCGATGTGCAAGCCGATATCCATGGCGCCGTTCTACTCTTCGCCGGCGGCCGGCCGCAGCCGAATCCTTTTCGCCTGACTGCACGTAGTTAGCCGAGGAATGTTTCACCCGACGTAAGGAGAGCTTCGATGATGCGCGCCTTTGGCCATAAGTATCCATCAACGTTCGGGGCACGCCGGGGTGTTCTGGCCGCCGCCGGAGCCGCCATTTCCTCGGCCGCGCTGGCTGGTTCGGTCCTGGTGGGGCTCGCCGGCATGGCTTCGCCGGCCTCTGCTGCCGCCCTGACGGTCTTGAGCCGCATGACGGCGGAGGGAAAGGTCCTCGTCGGGCCGAGCGGGTTGTCGCTGTACGTGTTCAGCGGCGACCTTTCCTCTGCGACAGGGTGCACGTCGGCCACCTGCCAGAAGTTCTGGCCACCCCTGCTCTCGCCGAGCGGGTCGGTCAGTGCCGGCCCCGGCGTCAAGGCAGGGGAGCTGGCGGTCAAGAAGAGGCCGGGCGTGGGTGACCAGGTCACCTACCACGGCCAGCCGCTGTACTACTTCTTGAAGGACACGGCGGCCGGGCAGACCAACGGGGAGGACGTTGCGTCCTTCGGTGTCATCTGGAACCTGGTCTCGGTCGCGGGCCATCCCGCCGCCAACCGGGCCCAGTTACAGGTGGAGCCCACGCCACAAGGCTTGGCGCTCGGCGCGGTCACGGCGTTCGGGGCGGTGAGGACCGTCTACACCCTCACCTCCGAAACGACGACTTCGACCCCTTGCACGGGGGTGTGTGATGCCTTCTGGCCGCCCCTCATCAGCAATGGGCCGGCGGTGGCCGGGCCAGGCGTCAACAAGTCCCTCCTCGGCCTGGTCCGTCTGCCCGACGGCAGCGCGCAAGTGACCTACGCCGGCCATCGCCTCCGCTTCTTCACCAAGGACCTGGCCACCGGCGCGCCGGCGAGCGAAGCCAATGGCGCCAATGTGCTGGCACAGCCCTTCAACGGCGTCTGGTACACGGTCTCGCCGAGCGGTTTCCCCCTGGCGGGCGCTACCCACTTGAAGGTCGAGACCTCTCCTGCGGGCCAGATCCTGGCTATGGTCGGGGCCGGCGGCGCCTCGGCGACGGCGTACGCCTTCACCGGCAAGAACTGCGCCGGGCAGTGCGCCGTTGCGTGGCCTCCGGTGTTGGCTACAGAGCCCCCCGTGGCCGGCCGCGGGGTGGACGCAGCCGCCCTCGGGGTGACCCGCCGGCCTGACGGGACCTTCCAGGTGACCTACCACGGCCACCCTCTGTACCTCTTTTTCAAGGCTCTGAACAGCTCCACCTCTGGGGCGGGCATCAAGGCCTTCGGGGGCACCTTCGAGCTGCTCACGTCGGCGGGTAAGACCGTGTCGTCGGTCCCGAAGTCCACGACGACGACGACCTCGGCCACCACGAGCACGACCGCGACGACTACTGCCCCAACAACCACGACGACCGCCCCCACGACGACCACGACGGCAGCGGGCGGCTACTAGTGGCTGCAGGCCCGACAAGTTGGCCCGGGGGGCGCTGGCAGGCTCAGCCGTCGCCCCGGGCCAGCCTCGGCCCAGCCCGGGCCCCAGCCAGCCGACTTGACTCCTCCTCCCCTGGAGGCGGTTAGCTGGAGGGTCGATGAGCGCGGTCCTGGCCTATGCCTTTACGCTGGGCTTGGTCGCCGCCATCAACCCGTGCGGCTTCCCCCTTTTGCCCGCGTACCTCGCGACCTTTGCCGGCGACCGCTCGGGTGCCGGCTGGGTGAAGCAGACGGAACGAGGCCTGGTCGCCGGAGCTTGCGTGACCGTGGGCTTCGTGCTCGTATTCGGGTTGCTCGGCCTTTTGGTGGAGAGCGGTACCGGGTTGGTGCTCGGCTGGGTCCCATGGGTGATGCTGCCCCTCGCAGTGGCGATGACGGTCGCCGGAGTGTTGGCCACGCTCGGGCGCCAGGCGCGTCTGCACGTCCCGCTGCCTCGTATTAGCGGCACCCAGGGGCCTCTCGCCATGGCCGGCTTCGGCGTCGCGTACGCGGTGGCATCGCTGTCCTGCGCGCTGCCATTGTTCCTGGCCGGCGTGGCGGGGTCCTTCACTCGCCTCGGCTTCGTGACGGGGGCCGAGACCTTCGTCGCCTACGCGCTCGGCATGGGCCTCCTGCTCACCGT
>DAHWQF010000017.1:4746-6322 GCA_027334785.1 Acidimicrobiaceae bacterium | reverse complement strand
TTCACTCGCCTCGGCTTCGTGACGGGGGCCGAGACCTTCGTCGCCTACGCGCTCGGCATGGGCCTCCTGCTCACCGTGGCGAGCCTCCTCGTCGCGTACGCCGGCGCGTCCGTCCTACGCCGGGCCTTGCCGCTCACCAGGTTCGTCCCGCGGGTTTCGGGCGTGGTGCTCGCCCTGGCAGGGCTGTACCTGACCCTCTACTGGGCAGACGACCTGGTGTCGCCCACGTCGTCACCCGCGCCCGTCCGGCTGGTCGAGCACGTGCAGTCCCAGCTAACGGCATGGCTCGGGGGCTCCTCGCGCCTGATCGGCATCGTGCTCGGCGCCGGCGTCGTAGCTGCACTGGTGGGGCTCGCCGTGACCAGCCGCCGCCCTGGCGTCCCCGCCGTCACCGACCGGCGCGGCGCCGCCCCCGCCGCCGGCCAGGGGTCAGAGGGCGGGTCATGAACGTCGCGGTCGTTGGCCTCGGGAAGATGGGGAGCACGCTCGCTCGCCATCTCCTCGCCCAGGGACTGGACGTGACGGTCTGGAACCGCCACCCTGAAGCGGCCGAGGCGCTCGCCGGCGCCGGCCTCCAGCTTCTCACCCCGCTCGACCACCATCTCGGCGAGACGGGTGGTGGCCGCGGCAAAGTTGTTGAGCTCGACCGCCAAATAGCGCATGTACCAGGCCAGTACCCGCTTGACGCCGGTCTTCAGCAGCTCGACCTCTCGGCGGTTGCTCGCCGTCGGCACCTCCAGGTCGAAATGGGTCACGTCGCGAAGCGCCTGGAGCGCGGCCCGGGGGTCCTCGGCTGCCACCTCCCGGTAGGAGAGCCGGCGGGTGGCCTGGCGGATCTTCTCCAGGTAAACGAGGTCGTCGGGCCCGAGCTCGGGCACATCGACGGCGTTGCTGGCAGCCATACGAGAGGGCAACCTTACCAGCACAGGGCCCTGGAGCCAGCCCAACCCGGGAGCTAGCCGGCGGGGGCGGCGATGCCCACGACCGGCACGGCCAGATTGTAGGTGTAGGCAGACCCGTCGTCGGTCGCCAACCCGTAACAAAAGATCTCCCCCCCGGTGTCCACCACCCGGTAGCCCGCCCCGCCGGGCAAGGCTTCGACCGAGGTCATCGCATCGGCCATGCCGTGGCCGGCCACTTGGCCGTACCGAGGGGCATCGAACGCCCATACCCTGCCGGCCGCGCTCACCAACCAGTAGCCGCCGGTTGCGGTGTCGGGCGCGATCCCCACCACCGCGGAGGCGTGCAATTGCTTGGCCGAGCTGTGAGCCCTGGCGTCCCCGAAGGTAAAGATGGCGCCGTTGCGGGCAACGAGCCAGTAGCCCCGGCCATCACCCGTGACCGCCATAGCCGCAATGGGCGCCGGCAGGTGCAGCTTCTTTTTCGGGCCGTAATAGCGGGCGTCGCCGAAGCACAGCACCTGGCCGCTCGCAGTCACCAGCCAGTAGCCGTGCCCGTCGCGCGTGGCAGTGATCGCCACCACGGGCGAATGCAGCTTCAGCTTGTGCCGAGGCCCGTAAAACTTGGCATTGCCGAAAGAGAAAACCTGGCCGGCGGCATCTGCGACCCAGTAACC
>DAHWQF010000017.1:0-4647 GCA_027334785.1 Acidimicrobiaceae bacterium | reverse complement strand
ATCGGCGTGCGCGGCCGGCACGCTGAAGCTGAACTCGGCCACGTCGCCGGTCAACTGCGGGTCGTGGTGGAACATGGGCCAGGACCCGTAGTCGTCCACGTTGGCCCCGCTCGTGCCGGCCAGTTGGAAGTGCTCGATCTCGCCCTGGTTGGCGCCCACGTACCCGGCCACCGTGATGCCGAGCGTGCCGTTTGGGTCATCGGTCACAAGCGGCGAGTTTTGCAGCCCTACCCCCTTTTCCAACGTGGCCAGCGGCACCCCCGTCTTCCCGTCCAGGAGGACCACACCCTCGGTCGTCGGTACGACGACGTACTGGTTGGCGCTCCCGACCTCGGCGGTGACCACGCTCCCGATGACCTCGCCGGCAACCGGCCGGCGCCAGAGCACCTTGCCGTTGGCCCCGTCCAGGGCGTACACGGACCCGCCCCCGTGGCCGTTGTTCGTACCTTCGACCACCTGGAAGCTCCCGGGGAGGCCGAGCTCGGCCAGCGCCGGGCTGGACGCCGTCGAGCCATCGAGGCGGGTGGACCACACCAAGTTGCACTTGGTGTCGAAGGCGAGCAGCCGGTCGGTGTCCGAAGCACCCCTCCAGTAGGTACCGGTCCCGATGACTATGCCCAACCGGCCCCCGGCGAGGAAGGGCCCGACTGCCGGCGAGGACTCCATGACCTGGTTGGCGTCGTAGTGGCATATGAGCCCGCCCGAGGCGCTGCGGGTGCCGGCGTTGCCGGTCGACGAGAGGATGCGCAGGTGCCCGCCCTGGCTGTACTGGACCCACTGCGCGAGCCCGGCTGTCTGGTCGCCGCCTTCGATTATCTCGGTCTTGTTGTTGCCGTACAGGTCGGCGAGCGCAGGGGTAGAAAAGCCGCTGTCCGCCGTGAACCAGGGGAACCCTCGCAGCGTGGCGCCCGTGGCGGCATTGAGCGCGTACTCCTCCTGGCCGACCGAGGGCGCTATTACGTCGGTGCCGCCCTGGAGGTCGCCGACGGCGAGGGAGGCGATCACCGCCGCCGTGTCGCCCCGGCCCTGGTCGGTGGCCGGGTTGCGCACCCGCTTCAACCAGCGCCTGGTCCCGTTGGGGTTGAAAGCCTCATAACCGCCCACGTGGGGGTGAGCGGCGTCGCCAGCACCCACAAAGACGGTGTCGTTGGTCGAGGCCGGGTCGAGGGCGGCCACCGAAGGCGTCGAGTCGACGGGCGCACCCCCGGTGCTGGCCGGCCAGCCCGGCACGGTGGCGCCGTTGGCGAGGAAGAAGGCGTAGACGTGGCCGGACCGGTCGCCCACTACCACCGCCGGGAGGCCGTCCAGGGTCGCGATATTGGGCGAGGAAAGGGCGACGGGGCCACCCCGGTCCGGGAGCAGGTGGGACCAGACCTTGACTATGCGGGGGCCCGGGGCGGCGACGGCCTTTCCGGCAAAAGAAGCCGCGCTGATGGCGGGGGCCACGATGACGGCTGCCAGCACGGTCGTGGCCAACCGCCACCAAAGAGCGCGATCTTTTCCGGCAAGGGGCCGACGCGCCGGCTCATTCGTGGTCATGGTCTCCTCAGGACTCGCGCCGCTTCGGTCCGGTCTCCGGACGAGGTTAGCCAAGGGCTGGCCGCCCATGCGGGCACCCCACCCAGCAGCTGGTGCCGGTCAGGAATTGGTCGCCAGAGCTAACTTTTGGCGGTGGCAGAGTTGACCGTTCCCGGCCGGGCGCGCCCCGCCAGGGAGCGGTCGGGCACGCATTTCGCCCCCCAACCGGGCCAAGGCCTCCCAAGCGACGGTGCGGGCCAGGAGAGATTTAGCCCGAGGTTGCACCCGCTTTGGGGGTGGCCGGCGGTCGCCGCCCTCTCCCTGGTGGCGGCCGTTCTCACCTGGCGGTGGCAGGCGTGGAAGCCCGTAGAGGCGGGCCTCTCGAGTTGGCAGGCGGGGATCACGCTCGCCTTCGTGCACCACCTGCAGTGGGGGCCGCAGATGATGTTCACTTTTGGCCCCTACGGCTTCCTCGAAGATGCCCTCCCCTATGCCCGGGTGACGGCCGCCCTTGGCCTCGGTTTTGGCCTGGCGCTCAGGTGGGGGCTGGCCGCCATAGTCCTCGCCGCCCTGCGCAGGTCCTGGGGCCTCTGGCCCGCCGGCGTGGCCGCCTGGTTGGCGGTGGGCCTGGCCGCCAACCTGGTCGAAGCCTCTCAATTGGGCACCGTCGTGGCCCTCGGCCTGGCGCTGGCCTCGTTCGAAGCGGTCGGGCGCCGGCGCCTCGTGCTCCTTGGGCTGCTCGGGGCTCTGGCCGGGCTCGAGCCACTGGTCGAGATCAGCGCCGGCGGGCTCTGCACCGTCCTCGCTGTTCTGGCGGTCGCCGGTCCTCAGGGTGGGACGAGGGCCAAGGTAAGGGAACTGGCGGCAGCGGGCGTCCCCTTCGTGGTCGTTGCTGTGGCGGCCCTCTCCGCCGGCGGACAAGACCTCGGCAACCTCCCGAGCTACCTGCGGGGCTCTCTCTCGGTGGTGATGGGCTACACGCCGGCCATGAGCATCTCTACGGGGCGGGTGGCCGAGGACTTTTTCGCCCTCGTGGACCTCGCTCTCCTCGGCACGGCCTTGGCGTTATCGCTCCGCGGCAAGCCCCGGCGAGAAAAGCTCGCCATTTCCCTGGCCCTTTTGGCTGGGCGTGGGAACTGGGCAAGGAGGGCTTCGTCCGCCACGACCTGCACGACCTGACCTTCTTCTCCCTCTTCGTGGCTGCCATGTGCCTGGCCCGCCTCCCCCGGCGGTGGGCACCGGCCCAGGCCGGGGCCGTGGCCGTCGCCGCCGTCTTGGCCTGCTTGGCCAACGGGAGCGTGCCTCTCGCGCTCATCTCGCCGGCCGAGTCGGCCCGGGCCCTCGCCGGCGGGGTCGGCGACCTCGTCTCGGGGCCACGCTGGGCCCAGGTCCAAGGGGCAGTGCAGGCGCAGGAGCGTCGCAGCGGTGACGGCCTGCCCGCCCGCCTTTACCTGGCCCTCCTCGGCCACAGCTTCGCCGTCGAGCCGCTGGAGGACTCGATGACCTCCGCCTACCCGGCGCTCCGCCACTGGGACCCCGAGCCGGTCCTCCAGGCCTACAACGCCTACACGCCCTACCTCGACCACTTAGACGCCACCTTCCTCGCCTCGGCCCGGGCGCCCCAGCTGGTGCTCTACCGGCCCGTCTCGACCGGGCGTCAGGACCCAGCCTGGGAGCCACCTGCCGCCACCGAAGCGCTCTTCTGCCACTACGGCCAGGTCTCGACCGCCGACCACTGGGTGCTGCTCCGGAGGGTGCCGGACCGCTGCGGCCACCCCCAGCCGATCGGGACGGCGACGGGCCACTTCGGCGAACCCATCTCGGTGCCAAGTGCCCCCGGCCAGATGGTGGTGGCACGCCTGTCGGTCAGCTTGCCGCTCCTCACCCGCATAGAGAACACCCTGCTCAAGGGGCCGGCCGTGCACCTTAGGGCCTGGGCAGGCGACACCGGCACTGAGTTGAGCGAGGTGACCTACCGCTTCGTCGCCTCCACCGCCGGCGACGCTCACGTGATGGCGGCGCCGGCCACGCTCGGCTACACGCCAGGCTACGGGCCGGCACCCCTCAGGCGCTTCGAGCTCACCGGCGGGGGCTGGGCCGCCGGCCAAGGGACGGTGCGGGCCCGCTTCTATGCGGTGAGCCTGGCACCGGCCACCTCCTGAGCCGGGCGCGTCCTGAGCCGGGCGCGTCCTGAGCCGGGGGCGTCCTGGCCCGGGGGCTGCCTGGCCGTGAGGCGCCCTCACGCTGGGGTGCGTCTTGACGCTGGGGCCGGCGGGCGGCAGCATCGGACGGTGACCAGCGGCAGCCGACGGGCACTCGAAGCCAACAAGGTGGCCGTGCTCGGCCAGGGCTATGTGGGCCTCCCCCTCGCCCTTCGCGCCGTCGAGGTTGGCTACGACGTGGTCGGCTACGACGTCGACACCGGCCGGGTAAAGCGCCTGCAAACGGCCGACTCCTATGTCGAGGACGCCCCACCCGCCCAGCTGAAGGCCGCCCTGGCCAGCGGGCGTTACCGGCCCACCCAAGACCCCGGGGATCTCGCCGGCTTCGACGTCGCCCTCATCACGGTCCCGACGCCGCTCAAAGAAGGTGTGCCCGACCTGTCTTTCATCGAGGACGCCGGCAGGGAGATCGCAGCCCATCTACGCCCGGGGTGCCTCGTGGTGCTCGAGTCGACCACCTACCCGGGCACGACCGAGGAGCTCCTGGCCGGTTTGCTCGAAGCCGGCTCGAGCCTGCAGGCAGGGCGCGACTTCCGCCTCGGCTACAGCCCCGAGCGCATCGACCCCGGCAACCCTCGCTTCGGCCTCGGGACCACGCCCAAGGTGGTCTCGGGCATCGACCCCGCCTCCCTGGCCGCCGTGGAGGCCTTCTACGGCTCGCTCGTCGACAAGACCGTGCCCGTGTCGCGCCCGCGCGAGGCCGAGCTCGCCAAGCTCATAGAGAACACCTTCCGCCATGTCAACATTGCCCTGGTCAACGAACTGGCCATGTTCGCCGCCGACCTCGGGGTGGACATCTGGGAAGCCCTGGACGCGGCGGCCACGAAACCGTTCGGGTTTATGAGGTTTAACCCCGGGCCGGGGGTGGGGGGCCATTGCCTGCCGATCGACCCCTCCTACCTGTCCT
>DAHWQF010000179.1 GCA_027334785.1 Acidimicrobiaceae bacterium | reverse complement strand
GGCGCCGGTACGACGTGGTCGTGGCCGTCTCGCGCTCTGGCACTACCACCGAGGTCCTGCGCCTCATTGAGGCGCTCCCCGCCGGGCAGGAGGTGCTGGCCATCACGGCCGATGCCGGAAGCCCGGTGGCGACAGCGGCTCGGCGATGTGTTGCCCTCCCCTTCGCCGATGAGCAAGCGGTCGTCCAGACGCGCTTTGCCACGAGCGTCCTGGCACTGTGGAGGGCTCATTTCGGCCATGACGTAGAGGGCCTTTCGCGTGCTGCGGAGGGCCGGTTGAGAGCGCCCTTGCCGGACAGGCTCACCAGCTACCGCCAGTTCGTGTTCCTGGGCACAGGGCCGGGCGTCGGCTTGGCCGCCGAGGCTTGTCTCAAGTTCCGAGAGGCCGCCCTCGCCTGGGCCGAGTCTTACGCCGCCATGGAGTTCCGGCACGGCCCGATCAGCCTGCTCGACTCCCACAGCCTGGTCTGGTCCCTCGGCGAGCTCCCAGCGGGCCTAGCCGACGAGGTCCGCGAGAGCGGGGCGGCATTGGAAGTGCCCGCCACCGACCCCATGGCCGAGCTCGTACGTGCCCAACGCGCAGCCGTCGAGCTAGGCAAATCCAAGGGCCTCGACCCCAGCCGGCCCCGCCGGCTCGCTCGTTCGGTGGTCCTGTCGTGACCGACCAAGAGCCTTTCCTGCTCTCAGGGGACTTCCGCTACTTCCGGGTGCCCCGCCAAGCACTCATCGAGCCGGCCAGGCCACCTGGCCCGCTCCGTCGTCCTGCGATGACGCCCACTTCCCCGACTACGGCCCAGGCGGGCGCACTGGAGCTCCAAGCCGGTGTCGCCAACGACAAACGCTTACTTCCGTGGCTGGTCCGCCGATGAGCCCTCGGCCAGTGTTGGCACTGGATATAGGTGGCACGAAACTTGCCGCGGCCTTGGTCGAAGCCGACGGGACCTTCCGGGGCCACCGTGTTAGCACCACAAGCCCGGCTGACGGCCCGAACCGGGTGCTCCAGCGTGCTCTCGACCTGGCCGAGGCCGTTTGGCGGGCGCAGGAGGACCCGGCTCGACCAGGAGCGATCGGAGTTTCCACCAAGGGCCTCACGGGCGAGGCGGGCGTACAGCTCTCCGGCATGCCGGGATGGTCGGGCCTGCGGATCCCGGCGCTGCTCCGTGAACGCTTCCCGACCTCGGCCGTAGTCATCGTGAACGACGTGAAGGCTGCGACGCGGGCGGAGATGACCTGGGGAGCCCTCCGTGGCGTGGCCCACGGCCTTTATGTCAACCTCGGGACGGGGATCGCCGCAGGCATAGTGGCCGCCGGGGAGCTCGTCGAAGGGGCGCACGGAGCCGCCGGTGAGATCGCTTACCTCCTCCCTTCGAGAAAAGCCCTGGCGCGCTTGCGCCCTCGCCAGCCGGGCAAGGAGGCGTTGGCCCTTCTCGAAGGGCTCGTCGGCGGAGGAGCCGTACCCACTCGCACCCGCCGAGAGCTCGGGACGGCCTTGAGCATGGAGCAGCTCATCGAGCAAGGCGCCCGGGACGCGAAAGCCGCCTCGGCCCTGAACGAACTGTTGGACGAGCTCGCGTTCTGGATCGCCAACGTTGCCGTGGTAGTCGACCCAGAGCGCATCGTCCTCGGCGGAGGCTTCTTGCGTTCGAGGTCCGGCTTGGCCGAACGGCTCCGGGGCACCCTCGAGCGCTTCGCTCCTTTTGTCCCCGAGGTCGAACGGGCGCGCTTCGGGGCGGACTCAGCGCTTGTGGGGGCTGGTGCCGTGGCGCTCCGGCTGCGCCAACCAGTGATGACGGGCCCGTCTGGTGATTTCTCGGGAGAATTGCCATGAGTGACGTTTCTTGTGCCCTGCAATCGCCGTGGCTCGCCGTGACGGTTGCACCGGAGGGGATCTGGGAAGTGGAGAAACTGGCGAGGGACTCGACATGGCCCGCCGAGGCCATGAACCTGACCGGCCGCACCAACCGAGTAGAGGGCGCTCACCACGATGCAGTGACCGCCGGCAAGTCTTTCTCTCAGGCAGACCTCAGGAGGTAGCGTGACAAAGATCGCGATCGTCGGGGCTGGGAGTCTTGTGTTCACCAGGACCTTGGTCACCGACCTTATCCAACAGGAAGCAACAGCCGACGCCGAGGTGCATCTCGTCGACATCGACAGCCAACGCCTCGCCGACGCCACTAAGGCCGTCGAGACTATCGGCGCCGCTGCCGGCCGCTCGATCCCCGTTGTGGCTTCGACCGACTGCTCCGAGGGTGTGCGAGGTTGCGACTACGTGGTCAACACCATCCAGGTCGGAGGAAAACACGCCACTCGGGTCGATTTCGACCTACCCGAGAAGTACGGCGTGCGCCAGACGATCGCGGACACACATGGCATCGGTGGCATCTCGCGTGCTCTACGGACTATCCCGCCAGTGCTCGACATCGCCCGTGCCGTCGCCGAGCACGCCCCAGACGCCTACCTCCTCAACTACACGAACCCCATGGCCATGGTGGTAATGGCGCTCACACGCATAGGGGCCACTCGCCACGTCGGCCTTTGCCACGGTACGGAGAACACCGCCAGGGAGCTCGCTGGCTACCTCGGTCTCGGCCACCCTTCAGAGCTTTCCTGGCGAGCAGCAGGCATAAACCATATGACCTGGTTCCTTGACCTCTCGGTAGCGGGCAAAGACGCCTACCCACGGCTCCGGCAGCTGGCCAGGTCGATCGACCCCTCCGCCCACGAAGACGGTGTCCGCTTCGAACTGTTGCGGCGGTTTGGGTACTTCGTGAGCGAGTCGAGCGTCCACAACGCCGAGTACTACCCGTGGTTCCTCCGCAGAGGCGCGGGGACGGAACCCCACGGGGTCCGCGTGCGCGAGTACCTGTTTCGCCTGGACGACCTCGAGCGCGAGTTCGAATACGAGCGGGCCACGTTGGCAGAGACGGGCCCTCTCCAGCTGAAGCCCCAGAGCAACGAGTATGCGCCGCGGCTGATCGCCGCCTTGGAGAGCGGTGCCGATTACCGCTTCATGGCTAACGTCGTAAACGCTGGCCCGCTGATATCCAACTTGCCCGACGAGGCTTGCGTCGAGGTCCCCTGCTTCGTGGACGGGCGGGGGGTTACCCCCGGGCACGTGGGGCGGCTCCCGGAGCAGTGCGCTGCCCTCAACCGGGCCCAGATCAACGTCCAACTCCTCGTGGTAGAGGGTGTCCTCGAGCACGACCGAGAGGCCATCTACCAGGCTGCCTTCTTGGACCCCCTTCTTTCTGCCCAGCTCACCCTCGACGAGATCACCTCTCTAGTCGACGAACTCATCGCCACCCACGAAAACCCTAGCGCCCTCCCCTAGCGCTACCAGGGGAGCCATTGAACCCTGCTTATCGAAATTGCAAAGGAGAAAACAAAACCACGGCAAGACGTAGAGATCATAGCGCTTTTAGGGCAATTGCCACATTGCCACCTCAGCGATCGCTGGCCTTGCCCTGGTTGCCACGACCGCGGGGACGTCCTTCGCCGCACCAAGACCGGTATCTGCCAAGCAGGACGTGACTATAAACGTCGCCTTGGCCTATCCTCCCCCACCCAAGGCGACGCTCGCCGCCTTCACCAAGTCGACGGGCATCCGCGTCAACTATTCCTACATCCAATGGGACAGCTTGCAGACCAAGATTGCCGCGGCAGCCGAGGCCCATACTTACTTCGCCGATGTCACCGACGTCGACTGGTCCAAGGTCGGCGAGTACTACGAGACGAAGTGGTTCCTGCCCCTGAACAAGTACTTCAACCTGGCATCCGTACGCGCTAACTACCCCCAGGTGGACTCCTTCATCCGCAACGGCAAGCTCATCGGGATGCCTGCAGATATTTCCTTGATGGTGACAGACGTCAACGTCAAGGACTTCGCCAAGGCCGGGATTACCAAGATGCCTACTACCTTCAGCCAGTACGTAGCAGACCTAAAAACCCTCCAGGCTAAAGGCGTGGCGGCCCACCCGCTCGATATCCCCTTTGCGGCGGCCGAGGGCCTGTCAACCTATTGGTACGAGCTGACGGCGGCGTTTGGTGGCCGCGTGCTGAGCCCCTCGTACAAGCCTGAGTTCACCTCGCCCTCCTCGCCAGGTTACAAGGCCATGGCTTGGATGGTCGCCGCCTACAAGGAGGGGCTCGTTCCCAAGGCCAACCTGGGCCTCATCGACTACCAGGGGTTCACCCAGGACATGGCCACCAATAAGACAGCCAGCGTCTTTTCGGACTACTCCGGCGACATCGGCACCATCTACGACGTGCCGAGCTCTTCCAAGGTGGTCGGCCAGGTGCAGTACATTCCGACGCCAGGGCTCTCCGGGCCGGCGCCTAACTTGGCCAACCCGGACGGCATCGGCATACCGGTGGAGGCCAAGAACGTAAAGGCCGCAGTAGAGTTCATAAAGTGGTTCGACGAGCCGGCCAACCAGGCAGACTTCGCCGGGGCGCACGGCGGCGCCAAAGCCGTCGAAGGCTTCCCGTTGCCCGCGAACAAACAGGGCCTGGCCCTTCTCGTTGCCTCCCATAAGGTCCCAGGTGCGGCCGCACTCGCGTCCCTGGCCGAGCACCACTCGCGAGCTGTCTTCCCCGGAGGTGCGCCACCGTGGTACCCGGCCTTCAGCCACGCCGTTTACACCAACCTCCACAGCGCCGCGGCCGGGCAGGAGAGCGTCGCCAGCGCCATCAAGGCGATCGCTGCCCAAGTTGCCAGCCTGGGCGGCTGAACCAGCACGTCGTAGCCGGCTCGTGACTGCCGGTCCATCCACCACATGATGGCGGCCGGCCCGTGAGCCGCCCGAAACCATCGGTCCACGCCCGGGCGCTGACCACCCGGGCGCAGGGGACCGGATCCCGGGACACAGACGTTGGTGGGCAAGGCCTCAGTCCGCCAAGGCGGAGACGGTCCCGAAGGCCGAGCGGCCGCGCCCTCCCCTACGCCATGGTCGCCCCGCTCGTCGTGTTCATCGGCGCCCTTGCCATTTACCCTACGATCCTGACCGTGCTCGAAGCCTTCGAGCACATAGACCCCCTCACCCCTCCGAACCACTTCGTCGGCCTCGGCAACTTCTCACAGGTGTTCGCCGATCCCCAGGTCCGCCAGAGCATTGAGAACACGGGATGGTACGCGCTCTTCGGTGTCGTCCTCACGCTAGCGTTGGGGACCGGCATTGCCCTCCTCCTCCACCGGCCTTTCCGGGGCCGTGGCGTCGTGCTCGCCATCGTCATCCTCCCCTGGGCGCTACCCAGCGTGGTCGAAGGCGTTATCTGGTCCTGGATATACAACCCCAACTTTGGTGTCCTCAACTCAGTGCTCAAGACCTTGCACGTGATCAGCCACTACCAGCTCTTCATCGGGACCCATGAGATCCAGACGATCCTGCTCATCTCCTTGGTGCAGGTCTGGCAGATCACGCCCCTCGCCGCACTTCTCGTGCTGGCGGCGCTACAGTCCATACCCGACGAGCTTTACGAAGGGGCGAGAGTGGACGGGTGCTCCTGGGCCCAAGAAACCGTGCGCATCACCCTACCGCTGGTGCGCCCGGCCTTGGCCATCGCTGCCGCAGAGGCACTGGTGATGTCGATCAATATCTTCGACCAGGTCTACGTACTGAACGCGGCAGCGACCACAGGCTCGTCGCTAATGTCGACGACCTACTTCATAACTTTCCAAAACCTGAACTTCGGGCAGGGTTATGCTCTCTCGCTTTTCGCCACCGTGGCCACCATCCTCTTGTCGCTCATTATCTTGAAGTTCGTCTATAAGAAGGTGGAGTACCAGTGAGGAAGGGGGTCGGCCGTCTCGGCCGTCCTATCGGCGTGTTGCTCGTAGTCGTGTGGTCGCTCTTCCCTGTTTACTGGGCGCTCAAGACAAGCCTCTCCACCAACATAGCTGCGCAGAGCACCCCCGTTCAGTGGTTCCCCACCCACGTGAGCACCGTCAGCTACCAAGCGCTCTTTGGGGCTGGCCCGGAGGCTCAGGACGCAGCGGGCGGGATCGCGCGTGCTCTCATAAACATCACTGTCGAGGCGGCTGGGGCGACTGTCCTTACACTTGTGATCGCCGTCTTCGCTGCCTACGCCTTTGCCCGCCTGCGCTTCCACATGAAAGGCATTATATTCTACGGGGTTATCGCGACCTTGATGTTGCCTGTCTACGCCACGCTCATCCCCCTTTACCGGATAATGACTGACCTCGGTCTCGTCAACACGTACATCGGCATAATCTTGGTCTACACGTCCGGTTTCCTCCCTCTCGCCATGTGGATCATGTACAACGTGTTCATGGCCCTTCCTCGCTCATTGGAGGAGGCCGCGTTCATAGACGGGGCCACGACGCTCCAAACCTTGCGGAGGGTCGTGCTCCCCACCGCCCGTCCTGGGATCGCAGCAACTGCGATCGTCACCTTCCTCTTCGGTTGGGGCCAGTTCATCTTCCCGCTGGTGCTCTCGAGCAGCAATTCGACGCAACCGCTGACCGTGCTGATCGCTGCCATCGACAGCCGCAGTGCTCCGTACACCATCATCAACGCCGCCGCCATCGTCGCGGTCGCAATACCCGCTGTCATAGTCTTCCTCCTCAACCGCTGGATCGTCACCGGCATCACGGCGGGAAGCGTCAAGTGACCGGGACGGACCGCGCAGAGGAGCCGCATTGGGCAATACCGGCCACAGGCGAGCGGCCTAGCGCTCCCACGGGCACCATGGGACAATTCCCTCTACCTGACTGGTCTCAGAACCGCGGCGGGGGCGGGTGGAGGCGGCGCCGGCCCGGTACTTTGTGCCACTCGACCGAGATGTCCTCCGACTTTCCCTGGCCAGGAGGTGGCGATGGCGGCAGCGGCTGGCCGCGCCGTTGCACCGCCGGAGG